>JAGRKQ010000233.1:0-5074 GCA_020442235.1 Hyphomicrobiaceae bacterium
GCCGTGTTGCCCATGTGATAGCCGTAGAAGGCGTCCGTGAGGCCGTCCTTCAGCATGGTGTCGAGCAGCTTGATGTCGCCCATCTTGGTGCCGCCGCGCATGTGCTGGCAGTGCGGGGCCATCGACATCGATTCCTGACCGCCGGCGACGATGATCGAGGCATCGCCATTGGCGATCTGCTGCATGCCGACGGCAATGGTGCGAAGACCGGAACCGCAGAGCTGGTTGAGGCCCCAGGCGGTCTTGTCGAAGGGAATGCCCGCAGCCATGGCCGCCTGGCGGGCCGGGTTCTGCCCGGCGCCGGCGCACAGGATCTGGCCGAAGATCACTTCATCAACATCCGCGCCTTCCACGCCGGCGCGCTCGAGCGCGGCCTTGATCGCGATGGCGCCGAGTTCATGCGCATGGGTGTTGGCAAAAACGCCATTGAACGAACCGACCGGTGTGCGCGCGGCAGACGCGACGACGATGGCTTCCGACATAGACTTTCCTCCTTGGGATGCCCGCGTCTTCCCCCCTAGGCATGACACGGGCCGTGACGGTACGGCAAAACCAGCGGGAGCCGAACACCCGTGCCGGGCAAAGTCAATGTCAACCTTTGCCGGTCATCGGGCGCGGCCGGTCCGCCTGGCCGATGCCCCGTCCTGCCCCGTTTACCGCCTTGAAACAAGCCCGGAGGAATCAGGAGGCAAAACGCTTGGCCGGAAGGGAATGAGGGCTTATCGTCGCTGCGTCGGCGCCGTTTGCGCCGGCACAAGCGTCCGCCAAAAGGGCGCATTTCCGGGGGCCATCTACGGGAGAGAGGTGCCACTATGGCCAAAGAGCCGACAACCGACGAAACCGCCAACAGCGCATCGACGGTTATCAAGAAATACGCGAACCGGCGCCTCTACAATACGGGCACCTCGACCTATGTGACGCTCGAAGACCTTGCCATCATGGTCAAGCGCGGCGAGGAGTTCCATGTGGTCGATGCGCGTTCGGGCGACGACATCACCCATTCCGTGCTCACCCAGATCATCTTCGAGCAGGAAAACAAGGGCCAGAATCTTCTGCCCATCAACGTCCTGCGCCAGTTGATCCGCTTCTACGGCGATTCCATGCAAGGCGTGCTGCCGAGCTATCTGGAACACTCCATCGACACCTTCGTGCGCGAGCAGGATGCCCTGCGCAATCAGTTCGTCGACGCCTTCGGCCCGAAATCCTTCGAGACGATGCAGGAAGTCACCAAGCGGAACATGGAGATGTTTCGCAATGCCATGACGATGTTCTCGCCCTTCCCGGTGCCGGGCAGCGAGGACGGCAAGGCAAAGCCTGTTCAGAAAGCCGGAATGGAATCCGCGCCCAAGGCCACGGCCGGTGGCGAGGATCTCGACACGCTGCGCCGGCAGATTCTCGACATGCAGAGCCGGCTGGACAAGCTGGACGGCAAATAGGCCGCCATCCGGGCTTTTTACCCGGCCAGGATTTCGATCTGCGGACCGCGCTCGGCCCAGGGCGGGCTCAGCGTGGCGCCGCCGGTCAGTTCACCCTGAAGATAGTCGACGCCATAGCCGGAAAGCATGGCGGCGGCCTCTTCACTGGTGACCCATTCGGCAACCGTCTTGGCCGCGAAGGTCTGGGCGAGATCGACCAGCGTGCGGACGAATTTCTGGTCGCGCGTGTCCCGGGTCAGGTTGCGCACGAAGCTGCCGTCGATCTTCACCACATCCACTTTCAGGTGCTTGAGGTTGAGGAAGGACGTGTAGCCGGCACCGAAATCGTCGATGGCGATCTTCGCCCCGAGATCGCGCACCGTTTCCACGAAACGGCAGGCATCGTCGAGATCGCGGATCGCCGCCGACTCGGTGATCTCCACCATCAGCCGCGCGGCCATGTCGGGCCGGTTGGCGAGCGATGAAGAGAACAGATCCAGCCAGCCGGTATCATCGCTCGTCCAGGTCGAGACATTGATCGTCAGCCTCAGCTGGGGGAACCGCGACAGGGCATCGATGGCGAGTTCCAGCGCCCGCCGGTCGAGCAGGCGCACGAGACCCAGCTTTTCGGCCAGCGGGATGAAGCGGCCCGCCGGCACGACTTCGCCGTTCGGCCCGAGCAGGCGCAGAAGCGCTTCCTCGAACACGACCTCGCGCGTCGTCACATCGACGATCGGCTGGTAGGCAAGCCGGATGCGGCGTTCGTTGAGCGCATCGACGATTTCCGCCGACAGCGCCATGTTGGCCCGCCGGCGCTCGTCGCGCTCGCGGTCCGGGGCATAGAGCAGCGCACCGCCGCGATTGCCGGATTTGCAGATGTCGAGCGCCTCATGGGCGCGCACCAGCGCCTCCTGTGCCCCGCGTGCATGGCGCGGCAGGGAGACGCCGCCGATCGACACGGTGGCGGTGAGCGGTCCGGCATCGGTGACGATCACCTCGTCGGCGACCGCGCCCGTCAGCCGCTTGGCGGCGATAGCGAAATCGGCCTCGGAGCAATCGAGGAAAAGAATGCCGAGCTTGTTGCCCGACAATCGGCCGAGCGCATCGCCGCAGCGCAGGCGCGACTTCAGCCGCCGCGCGACATTGGCGATCACCTGATCGGCGACATCGAAGCCATAGACCTCGTTGATGACCTTCAGCCCGTCGACGGCGGCGACCGCGAAGACCACTTCCTTGCGGTGGCGTTTCGCCTCGTCGAGGACCTCGTCCATGATTTCCAGAAGCCGGCCGCGGTTCAGCTGGCCGGTCAGATCGTCAAAGCGCGACAGATAGGCAAGGCGCTGCTCGTGCTCGATGCGCGCATTGGCGGCCCGCAGGCAGCCGACCGCATAGGCCGGACGACCATCATCGCCGGCGAACCAGCGCCCTGAATCTTCCACCCAGATGCGCCGACCGTCGCGGTGGCGTTCCGGCAGCAGCCGATACTGGATGTCGAAAGCAACGCCGGAGCCGCTGTCGTGCTGGCTGGCATTGACGATGGCATCGTAGCGGCTCGTCAGATTGTCCGGATCGAGATAGGCGGCATAGGCCTTGCCGCTGTCGGGCAGTTCGCCATCGGCAAAGCCGAAGACGTCCATCGCGCCGGAAAGCCATTCCAGGCGATCGCTCGCCACATCCCAGCGATAAAGCACCTGCCCGAGCGTGCCGAGCATCTTGCCAATATCGGCGGGGTCGAGTTCAGGCGCAGCCTGACGCCGTGTGCTGGTCAATACCGGTTCGAGGCCCTGCACGATCATGCCCTTTTTCTGTCCCGGCACCACCATAAGCGCCAAAGCTTTACCGCCCGGTATGCGCGCGGAAGGGGGAAACGCCTTCTCGATTTAACCTTAACGCCGTGCTGATCCGGTCCGCGCCGCCATCATCTTGCCATTTGGCACGCCGACTGCATTTGTTAAGCGAAAGTAAACGCGATGCCGCCTGCAGCGTCCCGAAGCGGAACAGATCCGCCGCTGCATCCGGCACAAGGCACAACAAGGCGTCTCAACGGTGGACATCCGCCCGTCCTCGGCAAACCTTCCCGTCCCGGCCAGCCGCGCCGTGGTTCCGGTCGCGCCGAAGGCTGAAACGGATGAACGCCGTGCCGGGGAAGACCGCTTCTATGCCGGACGAGAGGCCGTGCGCCTCGGGCCGCGTTACCGGGCCGGCGCGCCCTTCCTTGCCCAGCTGATCGCTTCGGAACTGAAGATGCCGCAGACACGCCTGCGCCGCCGCGCCGGACCCGATGCCGCGCACCGTGCCTATCAGGGTGCCATGGAAGGCCCCGGCATGATGAGCATGGGCTTCAGCGCCACGGTCTGAGAAGAGCGGCGCGCTCAGAACCCGGCCGCGCAGCCGTCCTTGCGCGGGTCCGACCCGCCCGTCAGCATGCCCGTTTCAGGATCGCGCCAGATCATCTGCCCGCCACCGAGCGGCGCGCTGACCCGCACCGGCGCATGACCGCGCGTCTCCAGCCCCCAGACACAGGCATCGGAGAGGCTCGTCTCCAGCGCCGTCCGTCCGTCCGCGTCCCAGAAGGCGCGCGGCGCATCGAGGGCGGCCTGCGGGTCCATGCCGAAATCGACCATGTTGGAAATCACATGGGCATGGCCGCAGGGCTGATAGGCCCCGCCCATGACCCCGAAGGCCATGACCGGAACGCCGTCCTTCAGCGCCATCGCCGGGATGATGGTGTGCATCGGCCGTTTGCCCGGCTGGATCACATTGGGATGGCCCTCTTCCAGCGAGAAGCAGCCGCCGCGGTTTTGCAGCACGATGCCGCTTTTTTCCGTCACCAGTCCCGAGCCGAAGGAGCCATAGATGGAGTGGATGAGCGAGACCAGCCGCCCCTCGCCGTCGGCAATGGCCAGATAGATCGTGTCGGAACCGGGCAGCGGCGGCAGATCGAGATCTGCGGCCCGCCGGGCCGGATCGATCCTTTCGGCAAGCCGGTCGATGAAGGTCGCGTCATAGAGCGCTTCGGCACGGCAGTGCATGCTGTCGGGATCGGCAAGCTCCCGGTCGCGCAAGCCATAGGCAAGCCGCGCCGCCTCGATTTCAAGATGCAGCCGCTGGGCCCCGCACGGGTCGAGCGCGCCGAGATCGAAACGCTCCAGAAGCTTCAGGATGATGAGCGCAACGACGCCCTGCCCGTTGGGCGGCAGTTCGGCCACCGTCAGGCCGCGATAATCGGCCTCAATCGGCGTGACGAGGTCGGCTTTGGCCTTCGCAAGATCGTCAAGGGTCAGGAACCCGCCCGCCTGCGACACGGTGGAGACGATCTCTTCGGCAATCGCGCCGCTATAGAAGGTCGAAGGGCCGCCCTCGGCGATCCGCTTCAATGTTTCCCCGAGCGCCGGATAGCGCATGACCGCTCCGGCCTCGGGTGCCTTGCCATCAACAAGCAGGTGCTGGCGCCCACCGGGATCGCCGGCAAGCATCGGCGCGTGTTCGGGCCAGTCGAAGGCGACGCGGTCGCCGACGGGATGCCCCCGGAAGGCCAGATCGATCGCCGGCTGCAACAGCCGGTCGAACCCCATCGTGCCGAACCGGCTGGCCATGAGATCGAACCCGGCGATCGCGCCCGGAACGGTAACCGGCGCGCCGCCTCTTTGCGGCATGGT
>JAGRKQ010000233.1:5188-8886 GCA_020442235.1 Hyphomicrobiaceae bacterium
ATGCCCGTCATGTGCGGCTCGCACAGCCCGAGCACGAGCGCCGCCGCAATCGCGGCATCGACCGCATTGCCGCCGCCGGCCAGCACTTTCAGCGCCGTGCCCGTGGCAATCGGATGCGATGTCGCCGCCATGGCCGTGGAGCACCGCGCCGGGGACCGCCCCGGCAGCTGAAAATCACGCATCGCGTCTCCCCCGAGACTTGAGCCGGGCATTCTTGCCGTCCCGGATCAGCACCTGATCCGGCGGCAGGCTCGCCCTTTCATCCGCGCCCTGATAGCTCTAGCCGTAGAGCGCATATCGCGGTGCGGCAAGGCGCCAGATCAAACCACCTGAACTTTTGGGAGAGAAAAATCATGCTGAGCCTCGAAACCGCCCGCACCATCATCCGTGGCGCCCTCGCCGAAGCCGCGACCCGACAGCTCAATCCGCTCGCCGTCGCCGTGCTTGATGCGGGCGGCGCGCTCAAGGCCTTCGAGCGGCAGGACGGCACCTCGATGCTGCGGTTCGAGATCGCCTTCGGCAAGGCATTCGGCGCACTCGCGGTCGGTCGCGGATCGCGCTGGCTCGATCAGCAGGCCGCCAGCCGGCCGCATTTCCTCGAAGGGCTTTCGGGTGTTTCCGGCGGCCGCATCGTGCCGGTGCCGGGCGGCGTTCTCATCCGCGACGCGTCCGGCGCGCTTCTCGGCGCCGTCGGCATCACCGGCGACACCTCCGACAATGACGAGGCCGCCGCGCTCGCCGGCATCGAAACCGCCGGGCTCAGGGGCCAGGCGGACTGAGCCTCAGAACGAACCGCCGGGGCTGATCGCAACGTCCCGGCGCGCCACATTGAGCGAAATCCAGAATCCGGCGACGAGATCGGCCAGCGCCGTCAGCATTAACAGGGCAAAGACGCCGGTCGCGGCCGGCGCATGCACGATGAAAAGGACGATGTAGGCCAGCGCCACCACCGTCGACAGCACATGGTCGACGATCGGGGCAAAGCCGGTGCGCGTCGCCTTCACCACTTCCACGAACAGCATCGCGATGGAAAACCCGACCAGCGCCTGGCCGGCGGTGAGCTGGAACAGGCTGCCCGACAGCATGCGGGTCGAATAGACGACCGCATTCCAGTCCGTCGTTCCGGCCAGCGCGATATAGACCGCAAGCGGCAGCACCGTCACGGGAAAGGCAAGCAGGTAACGCATCCTCAAGGCTCCTCGGGTCACCGGCCGCGTCTTCGCAGCCATCGGCAAGGCTGGTCGATGAGGCTCGCCGGCAAGCGTGACATGAAAAAGGCCGGCATGGCCGGCCTTGTTCCTGATCCGCGCTGCGGGCAGGGCCCGCTCTGCGTCAGTTGTCTTCGGACTGCACCAGAACCTGACGACCGCGATACATGCCGGTCTTCAGGTCGATGTGGTGCGGACGGCGCAGTTCGCCCGAATCCTTGTCTTCGATGTAGGTCGGCTGCTTCAACGCATCGGCGGAGCGGCGGTGACCACGCTTCATCGGGCTGGTTTTACGCTTCGGAACGGCCATCGATCTTCTCCATGCGCGGGCGTCCGGCCTTGGAAATTCAGGCAAAGCCGACGGCAATCCGCACGATTGAACGGAACAGGCCGCGCTTATAGGCGTGAACGCGCCCGCTGAAAACCCCCTGCACCGGGTTTTTTCGCCTCACCCTTCGCCGAGGATGCAGGTGATGTAGGCGCCCATCTGCGGAGCCCGCCCTTCCACGATGCCGGCAAGGCGGCGATGCGCCCCGGTCGGATTGGCCGGGTTGCGTGCCTGCGGGTTGGGCAAGGCGCTGGCAAGGCGCGCCGCATCGCGCAAAGTGAGGTCGCGGGCCGGACGGCGGAAATAGGCCTGCGCGGCCGCTTCGACGCCATAGATGCCCTCGCCCCATTCGGCGATGTTCACATAGATCTCGAAGACGCGCTCCTTGCCGAGGATGATGTCGGCGGCGAGCGCCAGCGGCACTTCCAGCACCTTGCGCACATAGGAGCGGTCGGTGCCGAAGAAGAGGTTCTTGACCACCTGCATGGTGAGCGTCGACGCCCCGCGCGGGTCCTCGCCGGCGCGAAGCCGGTCGACCTGGGTGAACAGCGCATCCCAGTCGACCCCGCCATGCGAACAGAAACGCTGGTCCTCGGCGGCGATCACACTCCACACCAGCGGCGGGGCGACGTCTTCCAGCGGCACGAAACGATGCGCGACCGTCATGCCGGCCAGCCGGTCGGAAAGCATCGGCACGCTGGTCGGATCGACATAGCGGAAGAGAATGAGCGCGAAGAGCGGCGCGGCGACAAGAATGCCGAGCACCATGGCGGCGATCTTCGCCGCCCTGCGAAAGCCGAAGGCGCGGGGGCGTTGCCTTGCGCCGGCGGTGCCGCTACCTGAGGTCTTGCGCGTGTTTCTTCGCCAAGGACGTCTCATGAAGGTTCCGCTTCCTGCCGCGCCCGCCGCGGACGCGATCTTGATGGCTGAACGGCTGAAACGGGCCGCAGGTTGCGTCGACGATGCGCTCGATGCCCTGTTGTCCGGCCTCAGCCTCGAGCCCCGCCTCGTTGCGGCGATGAAGCATGGAACGCTTGCCGGCGGCAAGCGCGTGCGCCCGGCGCTGGTTCTGGAAACGGCGGCGCTGTTTGGTCCGCCCGCATCCGGCCTTGTCGAGGCTGCCGCCGCGCTGGAACTCATCCACGCCTTCAGCCTGGTGCATGACGACCTGCCCGCGATGGATGACGATGCCCTTCGGCGCGGTCAGCCGACGGTGCACATCGCCTATGACGAGGCGAGCGCGATTCTGGCGGGCGACGGTCTTCATGCTCTCGCTTTCGCACTGCTTTCGGGCGGACAGACGGCAGAACTCGACCCTGCCCTGCGGCTCGATCTCATCGACGCTCTGGCCCGCGGAACCCTGTCGATGATCTCCGGCCAGATGCGCGACCTGGCCGCAGAGGGGCGGTTTGCGACAGAGCGTCCGGCGCTGACGCTGGAGGGTGTCGTCGGCATCCAGAGTGAAAAGACCGGCGCATTGATCGCCGCCGCCGTCGACATCGGCGCGCGCATCGGCGGGGCAGGACAGGACGAGCGGCGCGCGCTTGGCGACTATGCCGCCCGCCTTGGCCTCGCTTTCCAGATTTCCGACGATCTTCTAGACATCGCCGCCACGGCCGAGGAAGCCGGCAAGGCGACCGGCAAGGATGCCGGCGCCGGCAAGGGCACCTTCGTGTCGCTCTTGGGCGAGGACGGCGCAACGGCACGGCTGGAAGAAGAGATCGCGGCTGGCCTTGCCGCGCTCGCCCGGCTGCCGGCCCCCGCCCCCTTCCACGCCTGGCTCATCGGCGAGATGAAGGGCCGGCGGCGCTGATCTATCCGGCGGAAAGATCGCAAAAGGCGGCAACCAGCGCGTCATAGACCGGTCGCTTGAACGGCACGACGAGATCCGGAACCCGCTCCAGCCGCTCCCAGCGCCAGGCATCGAATTCGGCCGTGTTGCCGTCCGGCGGCGACAGAACGTCGATTTCCGTTTCCGGCCCGGTGAAGCGATAGGCCGACCAGCGCTGCGTCTGGCCGCGATAGCGCCCCTTGAGCGCCTTGCCGACAAGCTCGGCCGGAAGCTCGTAATCGAACCAGTCCGGCGCGGTGCGGATCAGCGTCACCGAGCGGATCGAGGTTTCCTCGTAAAGCTCGCGCCGCGCCGCCGCTTCCGGATCCTC
>JAGRKQ010000233.1:8934-10609 GCA_020442235.1 Hyphomicrobiaceae bacterium
TCCTCCGAGCCGCAGCGCCGCCCGACCCAGACAAGCCCTTGCGCATTGAACACCAGCGCACCGGCGCAGGGGCGCAGCGGCAGAAGCCCTTCGGTCTTCGTCTTCGCCATCCGGCAAGTCTCCCAAGAAAACGCAAATGGTGGCCCTAGGTGCCGCCCTGCCGGGCCATGGCCGAAATCGGCACGAGGATGAAGCCGCGCGCACGCAGGTCGCGCGCCCATTCTTCGAGCGTTTGCAGCGTGACGGGCAGCGCGCTGGCAATTCCGATGGCGCTGCCGCGCTCGCGGGCGATCGATTCCAGCTGCAACAGCCGTGTCTCGATCGCCGAGCGTTCCGCCGCAACGTCGATGGTGATGTCGCCGCGCAGCACCGGGTCGGTCGGGCCGGCCAGTTCGCGCACTTCGCTGCGCGCCGAAGACCCATCGTCAAGATAGATCAGCCCGCGCGTGACGATCTCGCTCATCACCGGCTGGAACGCCTCGCGCGAGGAGGTAAAGCGCGCGCCCATATAGTTCATCATGCCGACATAGGTCGGCAGCCGGCTCATCGCCCAGTAAAGCCGGTTCATATTGGCCGTCTCGTCCAGCGAGGTCAGCAGCGTGTGCGGGCCGGGATCGGAATCGGGGTAGTCGAAGGGTTCCATCGGCACTTGCAGGAGATATTCAAAGCCTTCCTGCCGCGCCCGCTGGCTCCACCGGTCAAGCGAGCCGCCATAAGGCGCAAAAGCCAGCGTCATGTCGCGCGGCAGCCGGCGCAGGGCCTCCTGGGTCGCCGTCTGGGAAATGCCGAGCCCCGTCACCACCATGGCGATGCGCGGCAGGCGGCCGGCAACGCCGGAAAGATCGGTCGGGCGCGCATAGGCATCGAGCGCCCGGATGCCGCTGCCCGAGACGACAGGAATGAAACTCTCGCCCACCTTCTCGACAAGGTTCGGATCGGCGCCGGAGGGAAGGCTGCCGCCCGGACCGAACTGCGCAACGCCGCGCCGGACGGTTGCCGGCGGCGGCTGGATGACACGCGCTCCCGCAACCGTGCTGGAACCTGAAGGTTCCGTCGCCGGCCCGGTTTCGCCGCCGACGGGCGGTGTCACGACCTGCGTTTCGACCGGGGTTGCGTCCGTTGCCGGCGCGCGTTGCAGATCGAGCGCCACGCGGTAGCGCGGCTCGCCGCCGAGCGGATCGTTGACGGCCAGGATCCAGCCGAAGGCGAGAAGCAGAACCGCCGCGACCAGACCGCCGCCAATGCGCACGAACCATGGCATAAGCGGCGCCAGCGAAAGCCGGCGCCGCTTGACCAGGGGCCGGGACAAAGCCTCTTCAAGGCCGTCGTCGGCAAGATCCGTCATTTCGGCCCATCCATGAAGGAAACCGCCTTTTCCTTCGCTTCAGCCTCAGTTCGGAACAGGCGCGTCCGGATCCGGCGGGAAGGCCGCGTTCTGGATTTCACCGCGCAGCAGCTGGAAGGCATAGTTGAGCTGGGTGTCGAGCGTCGCATCCTGCGGCACATAGACCGAGGAACCGCCGGCTTCTTCAGCTTCGCCCTGCGCCCCGAAATGCCCGCGCAGACCCGCCTCGCCGCCCGAACCGTCGCGTCCGACGAGTTCCTCGGGGAGGTTTTCCTGCAACACGACGATGTCCGGCACGATGCCCGTCGCCTGGATGGAGCGCCCGGACGG
>JAGRKQ010000234.1 GCA_020442235.1 Hyphomicrobiaceae bacterium
ATTGCCCAGGCCTATGCCGGCCATCAGTTCGGCGGTTTCGTGCCCCAGCTCGGCGATGGCCGGGCCGTGCTTCTCGGCGAGATCCTGGCGCCCGATGGCGCCCGCTTCGACGTGCAGCTCAAGGGCTCCGGCCCGACACCCTTCTCCCGGCGCGGCGATGGCCGGGCCGCCATCGGCCCGGTGCTGCGCGAGGTCATCCTCAGCGAGGCGATGGCCGCGCTCGGCGTGCCGACGACCCGCGCCCTTGCCGCCCTCGCCACCGGCGAGGCGGTGCTGCGCGACCAGATCCTGCCCGGCGGCGTTCTGACGCGCATCGCCTCAAGCCACATCCGCGTCGGCACCTTCGAGTATTTTGCCGCGCGCGGCGACACGGAGGCACTCTCCCTTCTCGTCCGTCACGCGCTTGACCGGCACGATCCCGACGCGGCCGATGCCGAGCGGCCGGCCCTCGCCCTGATCGAGGGCGTCGTCAGCCGTCAGGCCGATCTTGTCGCCCGCTGGATGGGGATCGGCTTCATCCACGGCGTGATGAACACCGACAACACGGCGATTTCCGGCGAAACCATCGACTACGGGCCCTGCGCCTTCCTCGATGAGTATGACCCGGCCAAGGTGTTTTCCTCCATCGATCGGGAGGGGCGCTATGCCTATGCCAACCAGCCGCGCATCCTGTTGTGGAATCTCGCCCGGATGGCCGAAGCCCTGATCCCCCTGATCGACCTTGACGAAGAGCGTGCCGTGACCCTGGCAAGCGATGCGGTCAATGCCTTTCCCGATCGCTTCCGCAGCGCCTGGCGTTTGGTCTTTGCCGCAAAGCTCGGCCTTGATGCACCGGACGAGACCGATGACGACCTCATCATGGCTTTCCTGACGCTGCTGGCCGACAGCAAGACCGATTTCACCCTGGCTTTCCGCGCGCTGACCGAAGCTTCAAGCGGTTCCGAAGCGCCGCTTCAGGCTCTCGTCGGTGGCGAGCGGCTGGAGAACTGGCTGGCCGTCTGGCGTCAGCGCATCGGCACGCCGCAACAGGCGCAGGCCCGCATGGCAGCAGCAAACCCGGTGCGCATTCCGCGCAATCATCAGGTCGAGCGCGCGCTGAAAGCGGCCGAAGCCTTCGACATCGCCCCTTTCGAGGCGCTGATGGCGGCGCTGGCCGAACCCTTCCGTCCCGACCCTGCCCTCGCGGCCTATGAAACCCCGCCCGCCCCAGGCGAAGCGGTCACGCGCACCTTCTGCGGCACCTGACCATCAGGCCGGAGGCGGCGTCACGGTCGTGAACAGGGCGGTGACGAGAAAGACCAGCGCTGCAAGAATGCTTTCTACGGTGATGAAGAGCCTTAGCCCGCGCCGCGCGTGCGGATCGCCGGCAAGAAGACGACGCGTCCAAAACTCCCGGTTCGCAAGCGCCAGACACAGCATGCCGGCGACCAGAGCAAGCTTCAGCATCAGGAGGCGGCCATAAGGGCTGGTCACCAGCGGCTCCACCCCCCCGACAATCCTCAAGGCCATGAGGGTGCCCAGCACCACAAGGACAAGCACGCCAAGGCCGGCACGGCGGCCAAAGCCCTGCGAGATCCGCCCGGCAGTCAGCGCATCGCCGCGGGTGGCCCGTATGAGCGGCCAGAACGCCCCGATCCAGTAGGCCGCCGCCGCCGCATGCACGCTCACTTCCAGGGCCGGGATGAGGCTGTCCATGTTGGCGGCATGGCCGCGCAGCGCGAAGGAGGCCGCGACCAGTCCGGCACCAACAAGGCTTGCGGCGCGAAAGAACCGCCCCGGCAGCACGATCACCGCCAGAAGCAAAAGCCCGGCCAGCCGCACCAGAACGCTTGCCCCGAGGGGGCTGTCGATGACCAGCGACAGCATCTGCGGATCGACGGCCCCTTCGGGCATGCCGCCCATCAGGAAGACCGCACGCACCGGCACCCGCAAGGCCGCTGCGAGAGCCGCAAGAAGCGCGATCCAAAGAACGGCCCGGGCCAGAACCAGCCGTTCCCGACTGTCCAGCCCGGCCAAGAGAAAGATCTGAAGCACCGTTCCGCAGACGAGCAGTGCCATACCGCTCGCCAACGCTTTCAGGAGAACCGAGAGCACCTGGACGGGATCGAGGATCGCGGCAAGAATCTCCGCCACACCGCTGCCTCAGGGTTCGACGGAAAACCCGAACCGGCCCTGAAGCGGATGGCCATCGGCGGAAAGGCCCCGCCACTCGACCTCATAGGCGCCGGCGCCCATTGCTCCAGGTTCGGCGGTAAAGCGCACAAGCGGGCGCATGCGGTCAGCCGTTTCCAGGGACACCACTTCGCCTTGCGCGTTCTTCAGCGCGATATAGGTGACCTGCGTCTGCGCATCGAAGGTGAGCACGATCTCTTCCGGACTTGCGGAAAGCACGGCGCCATCTTCTGGCACCGTCATGCGCCTCTGCGAATGCGCGGCGGCCGGCAGGATTGCGCCGGCAAGAAAGACGACAAGAGCAAGGGCGATGGTTTTCATGGCGGTTTCCCCTCGTATTTCTTATGAGCCGCGTCAGTTTATGCCGGCAGCTCTTTGCAAAGCCCTGACATGGGCGACAATTTCAGCCACCGCCTGATCGGATACGCCGGGCAGGGGCGGCATGTTGCCATAGGGCCAGTGATGCGCCCGCACACCGTTGCGAACCGCAAGCAGGAACGCAACGTCGCCGTGGTGAGAGGGTTCATAGACAGGGTGAACGAGCGGGGGGCCGGCATCCGTTCCCTGCGCCTGCGCCCCATGGCAGCGGGCGCAATTCTCGGCAAAAAGCGCAGCCCCGAGCGTCGGCCCTCCGACCGTTTGCACCGCCGTCCTGCCTGCTGCCGGGACGGCACGCTCACCCGATACGCCCGCATCCTCCTCCCGCAAAAAGGAAAAGGCCGCGACCGCGACAATCGCAACGGCGGCAATCAGAACGAGACGTCGCATCACCGTGTCCTTCCTTGCAACGACACCCGGTCATCCGCCGGATACGCCTGGGCCGGAAACACCAAACACCGTCCTTCACGCATTGGCCGCCTCGGCGAAGACGAGGATCAGCACAGCCAGAAAGATGCCCGCACCATAGACCGCCATGCGCAAGGCATCGCCCCGGCGCCGTGCGACCAGAACGGCGATCAGCGCCGTCAGCCCATAATAGAGAACGAAGGCCCTGGAAGCATAGGCGACGATCTGGAAGATGTCCGCGCTCCAGGTGATCGCGGCGGCGGCCAAAGCGGTCGCCAGCGTTCCGGCCTTCATCGGGATGCGGTGGCCGCTGACATCGCCGATCAGACCGCCCGCCCCACCGGCATCGGCAATCGCGGCGGAAAACTGCGAGGCGAGTGCGGCCAGAATGAGCATCGGCCCGACAAGGACCGCCAGCGGGCGCAGCATGTCGATGATCGCCGTTTCCGCCCCGTTCTGCGGCATCGCCCCCTCGAAGAACGGCGCGCCCAGAAGGATGAAGACGAGATAGATCAGCGTCGAGATCACCTGCGCGCGGAACATGGTGCGCACCCGTGTCGGGGCATCATATTCAGCATCGAGATAGCGCGAGGTCTCAAAACCCTGCACGAGGATCAGAAGACCGAGCACGGTCGGCGCGGCATCCCAGCCCGGCAGGGGACGCGCAAAGGCCCGGGCAAGCCCTGTCTCGACGGCCGAAAGCCCAAGCGCGGCGATGAGCCCGGCAATGACGGCGAGCTTGATGGCGACCGAAGGCACCTCCAGCCGCTCCAAAGCCTTGAGGCCGCCAAAGGCCCCGACGATGCCGATCAGCGCAATCGCGCCGGTGGCGACAAGACGGATCGCCCCTTCGTCGGTGACGTCGAAAAGCCTGAGCCCGAAGGCCGCCAGAAGATTGAGGTAATAGGCAACGGAAACGAAATAGGCGAGCGCCAGCGCCAGATCGCCCGCCTTGTCGAGATAAAGCTCATGGGCCGGCACGCCGCCGGTTCCCTTCAGCGGATCGAAGGCGGTGATGAGATAACGGTTCGCCGAACCGTAAAGAAAGGCCGCTGCGCACAGCCCCGCCATGGCGGCGAGCGCCAGCGGGCCGGCAGCCTCGTATAGGATCGGCCCGGCGATCAGGAAGCCCGAACCGATGATCGAGGCAAGCGGCGTCACCGTCGCCCGCCAGGCCGGAGCCCCGGAAAGGCGCGGCCAGAACAGAACGGCAAGCGCGGCCAGCGCCACGATCAGCAGCGTCAGATTGGCGGGGGACAAAAAACCGGGCATGGCCTTGGCGTGCGGGGCGGAACGATCACCGCACTCCTAAGCCATTGGCGCTGCGTGGCAAGAAGAAAGGGCGCAAGCGCAGCGCCCCTTCCCCGCGCCGCTCAGAGCGCGTCGTCGCCGGTCTCGCCGGTGCGGATGCGCATGACGCTCTCGATCGTCGAGACGAAGATCTTGCCGTCGCCGATCTTGTTCTGTCCGGCCGCTTCGCGGATCGCGCCGACGACCCGCTCGGCCACAGCGTCGGCGACGGCGATCTCCACCTTCACTTTCGGAATGTAGCTGATCTGATATTCCGCGCCGCGATAGATCTCGGTGTGGCCTTTCTGGCGGCCATAGCCCTTCACCTCGGTCGCCGTCAGCCCCTGCACGCCGAGCGCGCCCAGCGCCTCGCGCACCGCATCGAGCTTGAACGGCTGAATGATGGCCATGATCATCTTCATGGGAGGATCTCCTGATTAGAGGCGGTAGCCGGTTTCGCCGTGATGGGCGTAGTCGAGGCCTTCGATTTCTTCCTGCTCGCTGGCGCGCAGCCCGACGACGACGCGGGTGACAAGGACGATGACGACCGTGGCAAGGATGGACCAGAGAGCCGTCGCGCCGATGCCGATCGCCTGCACGGCGAACTGGCCGCCGATGCTGGCCTCGCCCAGTCCGGTGCCGCCAAGCGAGGGCGATGCGAGAAAGACGACGCACAGCGTGCCGGTGATGCCGCCGACGCCGTGAACGGCCATGACATCGAGCGAATCGTCGATTCTGAGCCGGTTCTTGACCAGTTCCACCGCCAGGTAGCAGACGATGCCGCCGAGAAGGCCGAGCGCGATGCCGCCCATCGGCCCGACCGTGCCGGAGGCCGGCGTGATCGTCGCCAGCCCGGCGATGGTGCCGGTGACAAGGCCGACAAGGCTCGGCTTGCCGAAGCGCTTCCACTCGATGACCAGCCAGACGAGCGAGGCGGTCGAGGCGGAAAGATGCGTGACGAGCAGCGCCATCGCCGCGCTCTGGTTGGCGGCGACCGCCGAGCCGGCATTGAAGCCGAACCA
>JAGRKQ010000235.1 GCA_020442235.1 Hyphomicrobiaceae bacterium
CCTGACCGCCCAGCGCGTCGAGTTCGGCAAACAGCCCGGCGCGGCGCGCGGCATCAAAATGCGCGGCAATCTCGTCGAGCAGGAGAATGGGCCGAAGGCCGGTGCGGCGGGCAATCATCGCCCCCTGGGCGAGGATCAGCCCGACGAGCAGCGCCTTCTGTTCGCCGGTGGAAGACAGCGCTGCCTCCATGTCCTTCGGGCCATGGCGGACGAGGAGATCGGAGCGGTGCGGACCTTCCAGCGTGCGCCCGGCCTCGCGGTCGCGCGGGCGCCCCTCACGCAGCCGCTCGCGCAGGGCATCCTCGGCGGCCTCCACCCCGTCTTCGGCGGCCACCGCCTCGATCATCCCCTCGATCGTCAGCGCGGCATGGGGAAAGGCGCTCTGCGTTCCGGCCCTGCGCTCGTTTTCCGCCTTGAGGGCGGTCAGGCAGTCAGCGCGCGCGGCGGCGAGGCACGCGCCGGCGGCGGCAAGTTCGGCTTCCAGCCCTTCAAACCAGTGCGGATCGGCGATGCGTTCGCCAAGCAGCCGGTTGCGCTCGCGCAGCGCCCGCTCATAGGCATTGGCAACGCGCCCGTGGGCGGGATGCAGCGCCAGCGTCAGACGATCCAGAAACCGTCGCCGCTCGCTCGCCGGCGCGGTGAAGAGCCCGTCCATCGCCGGCGTCAGCCAGGCGAGCGCGGCATGGGCGCACAGCGCTTCCTGCGAGGCAGCCGGCGCGCCGTCGATGCGCAGGACCCGCCCGGCCCGTCCGGCCTCAAGCCCGGTTCCGATTGCGACCGGTTCCTCTGCGCCTCCACCCTCAAGGCGGAAGAACAAGGAAAAGCTCTCGGTTCCCTTGGCGGCCATGGCTTCGAGCCGGGCCCGGCGCAGACCCCGGCCCGGCGCCAGGAGCGAGACAGCTTCAAGGATGTTGGTCTTGCCGGCACCGTTCGGCCCGGTGATGACGACCGGGCCTTCGGGCAGGTCGATGCGGGTCTCGGCGTGATTGCGGAAGCCGGTGAGGGCAAGGGTCGTGACCCGCACCGCGCGCGGCGCGGCGCAATCCGCCGGAGCCTTCGCGTTTTCGCTCACACCCGCATCGGCATCAGGACGTAAAGCGTATCGGAGCCGTCGGCGTCCTGAATCAGCGTCGGCGCACCGGGGTCGGCGAGCAGGAAGCGGGCGGTGCCGGTTTCCAGCTGGTCGGTGATGTCGAGCAGATATTTGGAGTTGAAGCCGATCTCCAGCGCCGGGCCGTCATAATCGGCCACAAGCTCGTCGGTGGCCGAACCGGAATCGGGATTGGTGACGGAGAGCACCAGCTGTTCGGACGTCAGCGCCATCTTGACCGCGCGCCCGCGCTCGGAGGCAACGGTGGAGACGCGGTCGACGGCGGCGGCAAAGCTCGCCCGGTCGACATCCATCACCTTGTCGTTGTTCTGCGGAATGACGCGCTGGTAATCGGGGAAGGTGCCGTCGATCAGTTTGGAGGTCAGGACGACCTCACCGAGGCTGACGCGGATCTTGGTCGAGGAAAGCTCGATCTGCGCTTCGCCCTCGGCGCCGTCGAGAAGCTTCTGCACCTCGCCGACGGTTTTCTTCGGCACGATGATGCCCGGCATGCCTTCAGCGCCGCGCGGCGCGGGCACTTCGGTCTTGGCCAGGCGGTGGCCATCGGTGGCCACGGCCCGCAGGCGCGGCGCGCCCTCTTCCACCGCGTGCAGGAAGATGCCGTTGAGATAATAGCGCGTCTCTTCCACCGAAATCGCGAACTGGGTGCGGTCGATCAGCCGCTTCAGGTCGCTGACGGGGATGGCGAAGGCGTGGGAGAACTGGCCGGCGGTGAGATCGGGAAAATCGGATTCCGGCAGGGCCTGAAGCTCGAAGCGGGTGCGGCCCGCCTCGACGGTGAGCGCGCTTTCGCCGCGCGTTTCCAGCTTGACCTGCGCCCCGTCGGGCAGCTTGCGCACGATGTCGTAGAACATGTGCGCGGGCACCGTCGTCGCGCCGCTGTCCTCGGTCATCGCCGCGACCTGCTCCACCGCCTCCAGATCCAGGTCCGTCGCCTTGAGCCGCAGCCCCGCGCCATCGGCCCTCAGCGCCACATTGGAGAGGATCGGAATGGTGTTGCGGCGCTCGACGACCCGGTGAATGCGGGCCAGCGACTTCAGCAGATGGGCGCGCTCCAGAATAACCTTCATGACCAAACGACCTTACCGCACCTTGCGCGGAGGGCGCGCAAGCCATGTGGCGCCGGTCCGCATCCATCGGGAGAAGCAGCGCCGAAGGGGCCGGCGGCAGAACGCGCCGGCGGTGGACGCCGCGGGAGGCGCACTTTGGCCGACCGCGCGGCACCTTGCAAGGCCCGCCGCCTTGGCGAAATGGCGCATTTTTGCCGGTTTTACAGCTGTTCCAGCTCGCGCTTCAGGCATTCCACGTCATGCTTGAGCTGGGCATCCTTTTCCAGATGCTCCTCGATCTTGCGCACCGCGTGCAGAACGGTGGTGTGATCGCGGCCGGAAAAGCGCTTGCCGATGTCCGGCAGCGAGCGCAGCGTCAGCACCTTGGCCAGATACATCGCCACCTGGCGCGGCAGAACGATGTTCTTCTGCCGGCGGGCGGCCAGAAGATCCTGGCGCGACAGATTGTAGTAGCGCGCGACGACCTTCTGGATGTCTTCCACGCGCACCTTGGAGAGATCGCGCGGGCGCACCAGATAGGACAGAAGCTCCGGAACGCTCTGGGCATCGAGGGCGCGCTCGCCAAGCCGCACCTCGGCCAGAAGCCGGTTGAAGGCACCATCCAGATCGCGGCCATTGGTGTCGATCATGCGGGCAACGCCGGCCAGAACCTCGTCGGAGATCGCCGCCGCCTCGCGCGGGGCCAAGCCCGCCCGGCGCTGGCCGACCATTTCCAGGCGCGTCTCATAATCCGGCACCCCGACCTCGACGGTCAGGCCCGAGGCCAGACGCGACGTGATGCGCCGGTCGACGGCGTCGAGTTCCACCGGGGCGCGGTCGGCCGCGACCACCACGGTGCGCCCACCATCCAGAAGGGCGTTGACGATGTGGCCGAACTCGTCGGGCAGCACCCGTCCGCCAAGGAACTGGATGTCGTCGACGAGGAAGACGTCGATGCCGCGCAGCATTTCCTTGAAGGCCGGGGCGGTCTTCTTGGAGAGCGCCGCGGCAAACTCGGTCATGAAGCGCTCCGCCGTCAGATAGACGACATTGCGGCCGCGGGTGCGGGCCTCATGGCCGATCGCCTGCAACAGATGCGTCTTGCCGAGGCCGACGCCGCCATGAACGAAGAGCGGATTGAAGGGCAATGTGCCGCTGCCGGAGGCGACCTCGCGCGCGGCGCGCCAGGCGAAACGGTTGGACGCGCCAATCACGAAGCTGTCGAAGGTCAGGGCTGGATCGAGCGGCGAGCCGGCGCGCGGGCGGGCGGGTGCTGCGGCAGGCGCCGGAGCGGCGGAGACGATGTCCTCGGCCGGCCGGGCCTGCGGGACAGTCTTGGGCCGCGCACCGGCATTCTGGCGCACGCGCACCTCGACCGAAATCAGATCGGCGATCTCCTGCTGCCAAAGGGCGCGCAGCCGATCATGGTGATTGTTCATGATCCAGGAGCGCAGGAAGGGTGTTGCGACGGAGACAACGGCGACACGCCCGCTCACATCCTCGAACATCATGGAAGAGAACCAGGAGGAATAAAGATCCTCGCCCAGCTCGATGCGAAGACGGCGCTGGACGCGCTCGAAGGTCGCGCGCGGATCGCTCACAGCCCGCCCTCCCGGCCGACCGGCGCCATCGTCCACATCGCCGCTTTCATCGCGTTCGAGAACATTCGCCAAGCCCCCTTTCAGACCCATCCCCGTCATATTCTGCTTCCCCTCAAAGCCTTTGCCCTCAAAGCCTTTGCCGTTCCGGCATTCAACCCTCTGGCTTGCACCGTCCGGCCCAAACTGGCGCGCCGGTCACATCCTGGATGTGAACCGCCCCTGCCGCGCCCGCCGCCAGCCTATCCCTGCCGCCAGGGAAGACCCGCCGCCTTCCACCCCGCGCTGCGCCCGCGATGGTTTTCCTCGTCGAGCGGACCCTCAAAACCATCGGCGATGTTGAAGACCCGGGTATAACCGGCCGCCGTCAACGCCCTTGCCGCCGCCGCCGACCGCGCCCCCGAGCGGCACAGGCAATAGATCGCCCGCTCTTTGTCCTCACCGGCCCAAGCGGCGGCATCGGCGACGAAGGCCGCATTGACCTCTCCGCCGGGAAAGCGCTGCCACTCGACCGTCGCGGCGCGCCGCTCCAGCGTCGACAGGTCCGGCAGGCCGACGAAGTTCCACTCCGCCATGGTGCGCACATCAAGCAGCAGCGCGCCCTCATCCGAGGCAAGCGCCTTCCAGGCCTCCACCGATGTCACGTCGCCGGCATATTCCGCAGCCATGCCTCGACCCCCGTCCTGTGTCCGGCCCGTTGGACCGAACCCGCCTCCTCCAGCCGACCTCCGCAAGATCGGCGCCGGCACAAGATCAATGCCGGCCTGCGCTCCACCCCGGCAGCCCGCAGGATGGTGCGTTGAAGTCCTGTCGTATCGCACAGAAACAGCACCCGCCGCTTTTCTGGAAACGGTCGGCGAATGATGCGATCTGGCGAAATCCGGGCCCGCAGACCTTCGCTGTAAAACGGCCCGTTTTACCGGGCACCGGGTTTTTGTCCTGACGATTGCTCAATTCACATGAAGTAAATTAGAGTTCGCTTAAAGACATAAACCCGCTTTCTTTGACGCTTTACATTGAATGGTCTTGAGAGAACCTCAGGACGGTTTGGAGCATACAAAGCGGGGGGGATCACTGCAATGCCCAGAATCCGATTCATTGGCCTTGACTCTTGTGGCCTGAGGCGTTCTCCGCACCCCGGAATCGGGCCCGTGCGGAGCTATCTTATTGAGACTCCGCCGATTCATTTTCAGGCCCTCAGGGCCGGAGCGGGCAAAGTTTTTTTCGCGCTCCCGCTAAGCCGCTGATTCTGCGTCCGCAGACGGAAGAATGGCTTGAAACAGGCCTCCGACCATCTTGTAACGATTTGCCAGATAAAGTTTTTTCCAGAAAATAAGCGTTTTTACTTAAGGCATATTTACGCAGCCATGACAGAAAACGGCGCAAGCATTTCTGCCTACGCCGGACCGGTCCCGGAAGGCGCAGCTTCCAAGTCTTCAGCAATGTTACGAAGGAAAGACGGGCAAGGGTTCGCCGCGCGGCATGCGGTTGCTTGTCGCGCGGCAACCGGGCGTTGTCAGGCGCCCATCGCCTTTACTCGTGCGGAAAGACGCGAAACCTTACGGCTTGCCGTGTTCTTGTGCACGATGCCCTTCTGGGCGGCACGCATGATCTCGGTCTCGGCGACCTTGAATGCGGCGCCTGCGGCATCCTTGTCGCCGCCGGCGATCGCTTCTTCCAGCTTGCGGATGTAGCTGCGCATGCGGCTGCGGCGGTCGCGGTTGACGGCCGTGCGGCGGGCAATCTTGCGGGCCGCCTTCTTGGCGGACGGGGTATTGGCCATGATCTCAAGCTCCTCGCGTTCATCGCGGTGTTGGGCGTGCCGCCAGCCTGCTCTTGCGGGCCTTCAACGGATACATTGTCCGTGGCGGCGGGCGGACCGGACTGGACCGCCCATGCACAGATCACCCCCGACCGGCCGGGCCGGAAGCGACGGCGCGTCATAAGCCCTTGGCGCGCGATGCGCAAGGCCCGCCGGCCGATCCCTCAGCGGTTCTTGAACTGCGCCTTGCGCTTGTCGACGAAGGCGCTCATGCCTTCCTTCTGGTCCTCGGTGGCAAAAAGCGCGTGGAACAGGCGCCGCTCGTAGCGCAGCCCTTCGGACAGCGGCATCTCGAAGGAGCGGTTGAGGGCCTCCTTGGCCATCATCACCACCGGCTGGGACAGCGAGGCGATCTTGTCGGCAGCGGCGAGCGCGGTGTCGATCAGATCGTCGAGCGGCACGACGCGGGCGGCAAGACCGCAGCGCTCGGCCTCGGCGGCGTCCATCTGACGGGCGGTGAGGACGAGGTCCATGGCTTTGGCCTTGCCGACATAGCGCGCTAGGCGCTGGGTGCCGCCGGCGCCCGGAATGACGCCGAGATTGACCTCCGGCTGGCCGAATTTTGCGTTCTCGGCGGCGATGATGAAGTCGCACATCATCGCCAGCTCGCAGCCGCCGCCGAGCGCATAGCCGGCCACCGCCGCGATCACCGGCTTGCGCGTCTCGGCGACCTTCGACCAGGAGGCGATGAAGTCCTCCTTGAAGGCGGTGGCGAAATCGAGCTCGGCCATTTCCTTGATGTCGGCACCGGCGGCGAAGGCCTTTTCCGAACCGGTGATGACGATGGCGCCGATGCGCTCGTCGGCATCGGCCTCGGCCAGCGCTGACGTCAGCTCGCCAATCAGCGCGCCGTTGAGCGCATTCAGCGCCTGCGGCCGGTTGAGGGTGATGAGAGAGACCTTGCCGCGGTTTTCGACGAGGATCGTCTGGTAGCCCATGATCGCGTTTCCCTTGAAGTGCCCAGATGACGTGTTCTGATCCGGCGTCAGCGGCGCATGCCGCACCCCGACGCTTTGGGCGGCAGACTAGCCGGGTGGCCGCCGGTTAGAAAGGGCCAGACGGACCGGGACGGTTGCCTGCCGAACGCTAGCGCTGGCAGGCCGGGCAGTAAAAGGTCGAGCGGCCCGACTGGACGATGCGGGTAATGGTGCCGCCGCAGCCCGGCGTCGGGCAGGCTTGCCCTTCCCGGTCATAGGCCCTGAAGGCGTGCTGGAAATAGCCGAGCGCACCATCGGTCTGGCGGTGGTCCCTGAGGCTCGACCCGCCCGCCGCGATGGCATCCGCGATGACGGCGCGGATCGCCTCCTCAAGCCGTTCCAGCCGGGCCGTCGCCCGCCCGTTCGCGCCGACAAGGGTCCCCGCGCCCCGGCGCGGCGACAGGCCGGCCCGGTGCAGCGCCTCGCAGACATAAATGTTGCCGAGGCCGGCGATCCCCTTCTGATCGAGAAGCGCGGCCTTCAGCGGCGCACGCTTGCCACCAAAGAGCCGCGCCAGATGCGGGGCGAGCGGGGTGTTGCCGACGGGTTCCGGTCCGAGCGCGCAAAGATGCGGGTTCTCATCGAGCCTTGCCGTCGGCACCAGGTCCATGAAGCCAAAGCGACGCGGGTCGTTATAGGTGACCCTTGTGCCGTCCGCCGTTTCCAGAACCACGTGATCGTGGCGCGGCGCCACCGAGCGCGGGTGGTGAAAAGCGCCCGTCACGCCCTCCTCGACCCGGAAGGAGCCGGACATGCCCAGATGGCAGAGGAGCGTTTCGGCCCCGCCCGCGGGCTCTTCCGACAGATGGATCAGGAGATATTTGGCCCGCCGGCCCAGCGCCGTGACGCTGCGCCCCGTCAGCCGCACGGCCATATCCTGCGGCAGCGGGAACCGCAGATCCTTGCGGCGTGTTTCGACGCGTTCGAGGCGCTTTCCGACAAGGGCGGGTTCCAGCCCCCGGCGCACCGTTTCCACTTCCGGCAATTCAGGCATGGCGCATGAATAGCGCAAGGGCGAGCGATCGGCTATGGTCCGCGCCGCCCGCCGGCCATGCGCCTCAGTCGGGCGAGGGTAACGGGTGGAGAGAGTGATGCAGGACGCAGCGCCGGATCGGGTGAGCTTCGGCTTTCGCGAGGTTCCGCTCGGCGAGAAACAGGATCTCGTCGACGATGTCTTCCACAAGGTCGCCGAACGCTACGACCTGATGAACGATCTGATGAGCGGCGGCCTGCACCGGGCGTGGAAGACCGCCATGGTCACGCGGCTCAACCCGCCGAAATCGGGAAAGCGGTCGTTCCGCGTGCTCGACATGGCCGGCGGCACCGGCGATGTCGCCACCCGCATCCTTGCCGCCTCCAACAACACCGCGTCGATCACCGTCGGCGACATCAACGCCTCGATGCTGGCGGTCGGGCGCGAGCGCGCGGACAAGCGCGGGCTTGGCGCGCACCTTTCCTTTGAAGAGATCAACGCCGAGGAACTGCCCTTCGCAGCCGGCACCTTCAACGCCTATACGATCGCCTTCGGCATCCGCAATGT
>JAGRKQ010000236.1 GCA_020442235.1 Hyphomicrobiaceae bacterium
CGCAACGGCATGGGCAAGACGACGACGGTGCGCTGCCTGTTCGGTCTTCTGACGCCGCAGGCCGGGTCCATCCGCCACAGGGGCGACGAGCTTTGCGGCCTGGCACCGCATATGATTGCCCGGCGCGGGCTCGGCCTCGTGCCGGAAGGCCGGCAGATCTTCCCGACCCTGACGGTGGAGGAAAACCTCAAGGCCACCGCCCGGCCGGGCCCCTGGACGCTGGCGCGGGTCCATGGCCTGTTTCCACGCCTTGCCGAACGGCGGCGCCATCTCGGCGGGCAGATTTCCGGCGGCGAGCAGCAGATGGCCGCCATCGGGCGGGCGCTTCTGACCAATCCCAATCTTCTCGTTCTCGACGAGGCCACCGAAGGCCTGGCCCCGCTGATCCGCGACGAGATCTGGACCGCGCTCGATGCCATCCGCAGCGAAGGCATGGCGATCATCGTCATCGACAAGTCCTTCGACGTTTTGAAGACCCTTTCCGACCGGCATGTCGTGCTGGAACGCGGCCATGTCGTCTGGTCGGGAACGCGTGCGGCGCTTCAACACGATCTTGCCGCGGTGGAGCGTTACCTGCACGTCGGATGAGCGGACGCCCTTGCGGGCCATGGCGCATCCGGCGCACTCTTTTTCCCGGCATCCTTCGCCGACACACCCCTTGCGGAGACCGCTCGATGCAGACCTTCTTCGTCCAGATCAAATGCCAGCTCGGCCGCACCTATGAAGTCGCGCAGGCGCTGGCCGATTCCGAAATCGCCTCGGAGATCTATTCGACCGCCGGCAATTTCGACGTGATCGCGAAGTTCTACATCCCGCAGGGCGAGGACATCGGCCGGTTCGTTGCCGAGCGCGTGCAAACGATCCCCGGAATCCAGGACACCCACACCATCCTGACCTTCAAGGCCTTCTAGCTCAGACGACGCTGACGCTGAGACGGCCAACGCCCTCAATCGCTGCCTCGAGCCGGTCGCCTCTCTCGACGGCGCCGACGCCGGCGGGCGTTCCGGTGAGAATGACGTCGCCCGGTGCGAGCGTGAACAGGCCGGACAGACAGGCGATCACATCGGCGACGGGCCAGATCATCTGGTTGAGATCACCCTCCTGGCGCCGCGCGCCATTCACGTCGAGGGTGATCGCGCCGTTTCCGGGATGGCCGATCCGGCTCGCCGGAACGAGAGCCGCGGCGGGGGCAGAGCCCTCGAAAGCCTTGGCGATCTCCCAGGGCCGGCTGGCCTTCTTGGCTTCGGCCTGCCGGTCGCGCCGCGTCATGTCGAGCGCCACGGCATAGCCGAAGACACAGTCGAGGGCGTTTTCAGCGGCAATCGCCTCTCCGCCCTTGGAAAGAGCAACGGCAAGCTCGACCTCGTGATGCACGTCGCCGGTCGCCACCGGATAGGCAAAGCGCCCGTCGAAGGTCAGGTTCTGCGGGTTCTTCTGGAAGAAGAAGGGCGGCTCGCGGTCCGGGTCATGGCCCATTTCGCGGGCATGATCGGCATAGTTGCGCCCGACGCAGTAAACCCGGCGCACCGGAAAGAAGCGATCCTCTCCTTCGATCGGCCATGCGGTCAGCGGAGCGGGGGAAAAGACAAAATGATCGGAGCCCATGCGCGCCTTCCTTGAATATCGGTCGGAAAAGCCGCCGTTTCGATGGCGTTGAACGGGAGGCGGCCTTGCGATTTCTCAATGCATGCGCCGGCTTGAACGCATTGTCTAGCGTGCCGGGCTTTGCGGGCGCGTCGGTTTACCGCATGTTGACCATAAATCCCGTCAAATGCCGGATATGGAATCCGTGCGCATTTGCTTATAGAGGGACAGGGGGACCATCCCTGACCATCGATCCTGCCCGACAGGATCGGGGCACCAAGGAGAGCCGGTATGGATTTTGAGCGTTTCTTCGAGGCTGAACTGGGCAAGCTGCGCAATGAGGGCCGCTACCGCGTGTTCGCCGATCTGGAACGCCATCGTGGTGATTTTCCGCGGGCGACCCGTTACGTCGACGGTGAAAAGCGCGACGTCACGGTGTGGTGCTCGAACGACTAT
>JAGRKQ010000237.1 GCA_020442235.1 Hyphomicrobiaceae bacterium
TCAGGTGATAGGGCCGATGGAAGGTGAAATAGGGGCCAGGCCCCATCTTCAGATCGCTCATGCGCTCGTGGATGCGCGGGTGGCTCATGTCGGCCACGACGAAGACGCCGGGCGCGACCCCCTTGCCGATGGTGTAGTCGACGACACCGACGCGGCTGAGCACGCCGCCATCCTTTTCCGGGATGAGGACGCTCGCCAGCTGGTCGAGCGTTGCCTTGGGCCCGTGCATGCCCGGGCAATCGGGAACGAGGCCGGTGGCGTTGGCGATCGCCGCCATCTCCACCATCGTCTTGGAGCCGTCGACGAACTCGACCAGCATGCGCACATTCATGTTGCGGCGCGCGGCTTCTTCCTCGTAGTCCGGCGGCGTCGCGTCGATGTTGAGCGGGTTGTTCTTGCCCTTGCCTGCGGCCACGATGGTGTGGCCCATCGCCGAAACGAACTCGATCAGTTCCATGCAGGACGAGGGCTCATCGCCGGCTCCGAGCGAATAGATGACGCCGTTCTTTTCCGCTTCATGCTTCAGATAGGCGCCGATGGTGACATCCGCCTCGACATTCATCATCACCAGATGCTTGCCGTGCTCCATGGCGTGAAGGCCGATCTCGGCCCCGACGGCTGGAACGCCCGTGGCGTCGACGACAACGTCGACAAGGCCGTTGCTGTAGACGAGGGATGCATCGTCGGTGACGGCGATCCGGCCACTTTCGACAACGGCCGAAATCTGGTCGGCGTTGCCCGCCTCACGCGTGTGTCCGCCTTCGCCATAGGCGATCTCGGCGGCCTTCTCGGCGCGGCCGGATGTGCGCTCGCAGATCGCGGCCACCTCGACCCCGTCCATCATCGCCACGCGGGTGACGATGTCGGTACCCATCTCGCCGCAGCCGATGAGACCGATGCGGACCGGACGGCCCTCTTTCTGGCGCTCGTAAAGATCCCGGGCAAGCCCGGTGCGCGCCACATTCACGCCGTTCCTCAGCGACATGCTGCCTCCCCTATGCTGTTCTTTTTGACGCAGCGTATTTGAACGTTTGTTTTTGCGTCAATACAAATGTGCAATTCCTCAGCGACCACCCGTGTCGATAGCCAAGACCCCGGACAAGCCGTTATCGTGACTTTCCGAATCTTTTCAAGAATGACCCTTGGGTCATCGTGGATCCATGCTACGTCCTGACCAGCCTCTCGCCATCCGGCTCTCCGATTATGCCGCGCCGTCCTATTGCGTCGATCATGTCGACATGCGCTTCGTTCTGGACGGAATGAAGACGCGCGTCCATGCCGCGCTCGCCGTGCGGCGCAATCGCGACACCCGCGCCCATGAGCCCCTCACCTTCGAGGGCGACAGCCTGAACGCCGACCGCGTTGCCGTGAATGGCAGCCTCGTCGCGCCGGAAAGCCTCATCATCACCCCGGACAGCCTGACACTGCTGGAACCGCCCGCCGACCCCTTCACGCTGGAGATCGACACCACGCTGGCGCCCGACCTCAACACCAAACTGATGGGGCTCTACAGGACCGGCGGTGTCTATTGCACGCAGTGCGAGGCGGAAGGCTTCCGCNNATCACCTATTTCCCCGACCGGCCGGACGTTCTGGCCACCTACCGGGTGCGCATCGAGGCCAGGCTCGCAGAAGCTCCCGTGCTCCTGTCCAACGGCAATCCAGTGGAAAGCGGCCCGATGAACGAGGACGGCTGGCACTTTGCCGTCTGGGACGATCCCTTTCCCAAGCCCTCCTACCTCTTCGCGCTGGTTGCCGGCGACCTCGATGTGCTCGCCGACAGCTTCACCACCCGCTCGGGGCGCCCCGTTGCGCTCGGCATCCTCACGCTCAAGGGGAAAGCCGGCAAGGCCGCCTATGCCATGGACGCGCTCAAGCGCTCCATGCGCTGGGACGAGGAGGTCTATGGCTGCGAATACGACCTCGATGTCTTCAACATCGTTGCCGTTCCCGACTTCAACATGGGCGCGATGG
>JAGRKQ010000238.1 GCA_020442235.1 Hyphomicrobiaceae bacterium
ACCGAAGGGGTGAAGGTCAACACGGTGATCGCCATTCTGGCCGAAGATGGCGAGGATGTTTCGGCAGCTGCCGCGGCCACCGCTGCACCGGCCCCGGCTGCCTCGGCGCCGGCTCCGGCGGCATCAGAGGCTCCAGCGGCGGCGCCCGCGCCCGCCGCACCCGCCGGTCCGGCGCCTGTTGCTACCGACGGTGCACGCATCTTTGCCTCGCCGCTCGCCCGGCGCATTGCCAAGCAGAAGGGCGTCGACCTTGCCGCGATCAAGGGGTCAGGCCCGCACGGGCGCATCGTGATGCGCGACGTGGATGGCGCAAGCGCGGCGGTTCCGGCCGCAAAGCCGGCCATGGCTGCGGCTCCGGCCGCCGCCGAGGCACCCAAGCCGGCGGCCCCCGCGGGCATGGCGGACGAGGCTGTTCTCAAGCTCTTCGAGGCCGGCAGCTACGAGGTCGTGCCGCATGACAACATGCGCAAGACCATCGCGCGCCGTCTGACGGAAGCCAAATCCACCGTCCCGCATTTCTATCTGACCCTCGATGTGGAACTGGATGCGCTCTTGGCGCTGCGCGCGCAGCTCAACAAGGCCGCCCCCGTGCGCGACGACAAGCCGGCCTACAAGCTCTCCGTCAACGACATGGTCATCAAGGCCCATGCCATGGCGCTCGCCGCCGTTCCGGCGTCCAATGCGACCTGGACCGATGGCGGCATGCTTTTGCACAAGCACGCCGATGTCGGTGTCGCGGTCTCCATTCCCGGCGGGCTCATCACCCCGGTGATCCGCAAGGCCGAATCCAAACCGCTTTCGGTGATCTCCAACGAGATGAAGGATCTGGCCAAGCGTGCCCGCGACCGCAAGCTGATGCCGCAGGAATATCAGGGCGGCTCCTCGGCGGTCTCCAATCTCGGCATGTTCGGCATCAAGGACTTTGCGGCCGTGATCAACCCGCCGCACGCGACCATCCTTGCGGTGGGCACGGGCGAGCAGCGGGCCGTCGTCAAGGACGGCGCGCTGGGGATTGCCACGGTGATGTCGGTGACGCTTTCGACCGACCATCGCGCGGTCGACGGCGCGCTCGGAGCCGAACTGTTTCAGGCCTTCAAGGGCTACATCGAAAACCCGATGTCCATGCTGGTCTGACGGAACCGCGACGGCGATGCAGGCAGAACGCACCATCCGGCTGCGACGGGCAGAAGAGGGCGATGCACTGGACATCGCCCGCCTGCTCGACATGTCGAATGGCGGGGTCGATGTGCGGTTGTGGAAGGAAGAGGCCGGCTTCGACGGCGATCCCTATGCCTATGGCGCCGAACTGGTGCGCAATCCGCGTGCTCCGGTCTATTTCAAGAACGTGCTGATTGCCGAAGTCGACGGGAAGGTGGCGGCGATGCTCGTCGTCATCCGCATCAACGATCCTTATCCAGAGATCGACGAGGCCGAAATCCCGGCCTATTCGCGCCCCTCGCACCGGCTCCTGTCGCAGGTTCCGGGTGCGGTCTATCTGCGCAATATGGCCGTCTTTCCCGATTTTCGCGGTCTCAATCTGGCAACGCGCCTGATCGACCAGGTGACAGGCACCGCCACCAAGGCAGGCATTGCAAGGACGGCGGCGATCATCTGGTCCAGCAACGCGATCATGCAGGGCATGTATGAAAAACGCGGGTTCCGCCGCGCGGCCGAGGAATCGGCGAGCGCTGCCAGCCCGATCTATCCGGAGGGGACGACCCTCTGGCTTTACGTAAAAGACACCGCGCCCGGTGAAGGCGCAGCAGCGGGAGAGTGAAATGGCCGCTTCCTATGACGTCATCATCATCGGGTCTGGCCCCGGCGGCTATGTGACCGCGATCCGGTCGGCCCAGCTCGGGTTCAAGACGGCCATCGTGGAACGCGAGCATCTTGGCGGCATCTGCCTCAACTGGGG
>JAGRKQ010000239.1 GCA_020442235.1 Hyphomicrobiaceae bacterium
GGCGGCAGGGAGACCGGCGCCGCGCCCAGCCGGCGCAGGATCTCGCCGCCGAAGCCCGGCATGCGGATCTTCAGGCCGACAATGTCGTCGAGGCTTTCGATCGGCGTCTTGTACCAGCCGCCCATCTGGAAGCCGGTGTTGCCCGCCGCAAAGGGCCGAATGCCAAAGGGCGCATAGAGGCGGTCCCACAGCGCCTGCCCGCCGCCCTGTTGCAGCCAGGCGGCATGCTCCAGCGGCGTCAGGCCGAAGGGCACCGCCGTGAAGAAGGGCGCCGCCGGCACCTTGCCCGGCCAGAACAGCGATGCCGTATGCGCCATCTCCACCGTGCCGCTGGACACTGCATCGAAGACCTCCAGCCCGCCGACGAGTTCGCCCGCTGCATAGATCTCCAGCGTCAGCCGTTCACCGGAAAGGGCGGCGATGTCGGCCGCGATCCGTTCGGCGCTGACGCCCGGCCCCGGCAGGTTCTTCGGCCAGGACGTCACCATCCGCCAGCGGATGAGCCGCTGCGCCAGAGCCGGCGTTGCCAGCGAGGATGCCAGCGGCGCGGCAAGGACCGCACCCGCCGCCCCGCCGAGAAGCTTGCGTCTTGAAAGGCTCATGCCGTTTCCTTCCAGAGCGCATGGAAGTGATGCACCGGGCCATGCCCCCGGCCGATGTCGAGCCGGTCCGAAGCGACAATGGCCGCATGAACATAGGCTTTCGCCGCCTCGACGGCCGGCGCCAGTTCCATCCCGCGTGCCAGCCCTGCCGCGATCGCCGAAGAGAGCGTGCAGCCGGTTCCATGCGTGTTCTGCGTGTCGATGCGCGGCGCCTCGAAGCGATACACCGCCGCACCATCGACCAGAATGTCGCGGGAAAAAGGCCCCGTGCCGTGCCCGCCCTTGATCAGCACCGCCTGTGCCCCCTTGCCGATCAGCGCATGGGCCTGCCGCTCCATCGCCGCCTCGTCTTCGGCAACCGCCTCGTCCAGAAGCCGCGCGGCCTCCAGAAGATTGGGCGTGATCAGCCGCGCCTTCGGGATGAGGACGTCCAGAAGTGTGGCCACCGCATCGTCGCTGATGAGCGCCGCACCGGTCGCCGCCACCATGACCGGATCGAGCACCACCGGCCCGGTTTGATGCGCACCAAGACCTTCGCAAACGGTCTTGATGATCGTGACCGAAGACAGCATGCCGATCTTGGTCGCCTTGACGGCAAGGTCGCCATAGACGGCATCCATCTCGGCGCGCACGAAATCTGCCGGTGCCTCGTGTATGGCGCTGACGCCCGTGGTGTTCTGCGCCGTCAGGGCGGTGATGACGCTGGCGCCATAGACGCCGAGCGCTGAAAACGTCTTCAGGTCAGCCTGGATCCCGGCACCGCCGGAACTGTCCGACCCGGCGATGGTGACGGCAATCGCGCTCATGCCTGATCCTCGCCGCGCCGGGCCAGCGCCCCTGAAACGGCGGCCTTGAGGCTGCGCGCCGCCTCGGCGGCATCCGCATGGCTGGAAACAGCCGATATGACGGCCACTCCGTCGGCGCCGGCCGCGATCACTTCGGCAGCGGTGCTGTCGGTGATGCCGGCAATCGCGCCGACGGGCAGGTCCGCAAACCGCGCCGCGATCCGGCTGCGCAGGGCCTTCAGCCCGTCCAGCCCGAGCGGAGCATCGGGATTGTTCTTGGACAGCGTCGCGAAGACCCCGCCGATGCAGGCATAGTCGGCGGCTGGCGAAAGCGCATCGGCATCGGCATCGGACTTGACCGTCTGACCGATGATGGCGCGCGGTCCCATCAGCCGGCGCGCTTCGCCGACATCCATGTCGTCGCGTCCGAGATGCACGCCATCCGCCCCCGCTGCGAGCGCCACATCCACACGGTCATTGACGAGAAGCGGCACCCTGCGTCCGGAAATCGCGGATTTGAGGATGCGCACATCGCGCACCTGCTCGCGCGTCGACAGGTTCTTGGAGCGGTATTGCAGGATCGTCGCCCCGCCCAGGACCGCGCCATGCGCCAGCGTGGCGATGTTGTGGCCGCCCAGATGCTCGGGATCGATGATCACATAAAGCGAAAGATCAAGGTTCATGCGGCGTGTCATGCAATGCGCCCTTCCTTGAGAAGATCGTCGGGGGTGAGATTGCCGAGCGCATCCACGAGTGCGACCCGGAAGGAGCCCGGCCCGCTGGACTGATGCGCGGCTTTTTCTCCGGCAACGCCCATGACGACCGCCGCCCCCAGCGCGCTGACGAAGGGATCGCTTTCCACCGCCAGAAAGGCCGCCGTCACCGCCGCCCCGAGACAGCCCGTCGCGGACACATCGCCAAGGCGGGGCGTTCCGTTGAACACCTCCGCCTCGCGGCTGGCGGTGGCGATGACATCGACCGCACCGGTGACCGCGACCACCCGCGTCATGGCCGTCAGCTCACGCAGAGCGATTGTCCGGTCGGTGGTTTCGGCAAGACCGAGGAGTTCGCGCTCATTGACGCGCAGCACGCTGACCCCCTTGCGCAGGAGTTCGCGCGCCAGCACCGCCCGGCGTTCGACCGTATCGGCAAAGACCGGGTCAATGACCACCGGTCGTTGGCGCTCGCTCATCACGCTGACGAGACGGCGGGCCGCCTCGATCCGCAGTTCCGTCAACGTGCCGAGATTGACGAGGGCTGCGGCGGCGCTGCGGGCAAACTCGGTCAGCTCTTGCGGGTCGTGCGACAGCGAGGGAACGGCCCCCAGCGCCACCAGCCCGTTGGCCGTCAGATCATGCGCCGCCGTGTTGGTGAGGCAGTGCAGGCGCGGCCGCATCAGGCGGATCTTCTCGAAGGCCCGTGCGGCCAGAAGCAGCAGGTCTTCGCTCGAATGTTTGGCGGAAAGTTCGTCTGTGCTCACGGTCTCATTTCCTTCGCCGGCATGACCCGGTGCAGGTTCAAGGAGTTGGCGGAACGCCTCTCAGCCCGACGGGGCACCCCCATGAGATTCCTATCTTGGTAATGGCTTTTGGCCGTCTCCACAACCTTGCGCGAATAGGCTTCAGTGATGCGTGCGGGCCTGCCGCGCCGCCTTGCGCTCGATGCCGAGCCGCCTTTCGCGGAAAATCATGAAAATCCCCGCCGCGATGACGATGGCCGAGCCGATCAGCACCGGAACGGTCGGGATTTCGGCAAAAAGCAGCCAGCCGACCAGAATCGCAAAGATCATCGACGTATAATCGAAGGGCGCGATCACCGAGACATCCGCATGGCGATAGCTCTGGGTCAGGAACAGCTGCCCGATTCCCCCGACGAGCCCGATGCCGATCAGCATGGCCAGCGTCTGTGCATCCGGCATCACCCAGCCGAAAGGCAGGGTGAAAAGCGACAGCACCGAAGTCACGGCGGAAAAGTAAAACACGATGGTGATCGTCTTCTCGGTGCGCGTCAGAACCCGCACGAAAACCTGCGCCAGCGCCATGCAGAAGGTCGAACCGATGGCAAAGAGCGCTCCGGTCTGCGCCGCTGGATCCGCCGTCATCGTGCCGAGCCCAAGCCGCGGCGACAGGATGACGAGGACACCGAGCAGGCCGACCGCGATCGCCGACCAGCGATAGATGCGCACCGTCTCGCCGAGAAGAAGAACCGCCAGAACCGTGGTGAAGAAAGGGGCCGCATAGCCGATGGCCGTCGCCTCCGGCAGCGGCAGGCGGGCAAGCGCCAGAAACCACAGGGCCATGGCGCCGGACCCGACCATGCCGCGCACGAACTGCGACAAAAGCTTCTGGGTGCGCACCATCGCCATCAGATCCTTCGACCAGACCGCCATGGCCAGCAGCGGCAGGATGGCGAAGAAGGCGCGGGAAAACACGATCTGTCCGATCGGCACCGTGTCGCCGATCAGCTTGATGAGCGTGATCATCACCGTAAAGGCGCTGATCGAGAGAATCTTGAAGGCAATTCCGACAATGGGCATGGCGCACATGAACCATGGCTTCGGGGCCGGCGTCACCCCGGCCCGCACATGTCAGCCATGCCGCCTCAACCGCCCCTCAGCCCTGCGCCGCGCGCCACAGAACCTCCGGCGTTGCCGGCATGTCGAGGTGGCGGATGCCCCTGGCGGAGAGGGCATCGCAGATGGCGTTCATCACCGCCGGCGTCGCCCCGATGGTTCCCGCCTCGCCCGCGCCCTTGAGGCCGAGCGGATTGTTGGTGGAGGGCACGTTGCGGGTCTCGAAATCGAAGAACGGCAGATCGTCGGCGCGCGGCATGGCGTAATCGAGAAAGCTCGCCGTCAGAAGCTGGCCGTCCGCATCATAGATGCCGTGCTCCATCAGCGCCTGGCCAACTCCTTGCGCGATGCCGCCATGAACCTGCCCCTGAAGCAGGATCGGGTTCAACGTCGCGCCGAAATCATCGACGATGACATGCGCAAGGATCGTCAACAGGCCGGTTTCCGGATCGATCTCGACCTCGACGGCATGGGTTCCGTTCGGATAGGTCGCATCCTCGGGCAGATATTCGCCCCGGACGCTGCGTGCGCTTTCGGGCATGCGCGCCGCCAGATCGGCAAGCAGG
>JAGRKQ010000240.1 GCA_020442235.1 Hyphomicrobiaceae bacterium
GAGGCGGCGAAACAGGAGGCGGAGGCGGAGGAGAAGGCGGCGCGCTGACCCCGCCGCCATTACCATCGCTGAGAACCGGACCACCGATTTCATAGGCCATGTAAAGCCCCCCGAGACGGCCTCGAAATGAAGCCGTGGAAGAAACTTTACGCTACGTTCATTTCGATTGTCAAAATGTCGCAGGACGATTCTTTTGTTGCTTTGAGGCAACAGTTTATTGCTGCCTTGGGGCCACGACGTCCGGCGGGACGGCACATCATGAATTGGCCATAAACCGGACGATACGGGAGGGTCATGGCACCGATGCGCGGAACCGGTTTGGCTTTTGCCGACAGTGCCCTATGGTTGACGAAATCTTCCGCTCTCTTGCGCCGAGCTTCGAGAGGGCATCTGGAACAGGCCGATGACGCAGAACACCGATGACACGCATGCGCGGTTGACCCGCCGCTCCCTTCTGGCCAGCGCCCTTGGCAGCGCGGGCGGGCTGGCCATGGCCGGCAACGCGAAGGCCCAGTCGGCCATCGACTTCTTTCTTCAGGAGCAGATTCGCGGACAGGGCGGTCTCGACGAGCGCTTCGACGATACGGCCCGCGGCGTCATTCCCGTCACGTCGACGGAACCGATGTTCTCGGCGACGAGCGCGGTCAATCTGGAGCGCGCGGTGCGCCAGTATTCGATGATTTATTCGCAGGGCGGCTGGCCGCTGGTGCCGGATACGGTCACGTTGCGCGTGGGTGTGCGCCACGACAATGTGCGCGTTCTGCGCACCCGGCTGATGATGAGCGGCGATCTCGATCAGCAGGCCGGCATCTCCGAGATCTTCGATTCCTATGTCGAGGCGGGCGTGCGCCGGTTCCAGCAGCGCCATGGCGTCGTGCCGGACGGTGTCGTGCGCCGGGACAGCTTTGCCGCCCTCAACATTCCCGTTGGCCCCCGGCTTCAGCAGCTGGAGACCAATCTGGTGCGCGTGCGGGCGATGTCCGGCTACCTCGGCGACCGTTATGTCATGGTCAACATTCCGGCCGCAGCGCTTGAAGCGGTGGAAAACGGGAGTGTCGTGTCGCGCCACACCGCCATTGTCGGCAAGGTGGATCGCCAGACGCCGATCCTGTCGAGCCGCATCCACGAATTGAATTTCAATCCCTACTGGACGGTTCCGGTCTCGATCATCCGCCGCGATCTCATCCCGAAAATGCAGGAAGATCCGACCTATCTCGCCCGCAATCGCATCCGCATCTTCGACTGGCGTTCCGGTGACGAACTCCAGCCCGAGCAGATCGACTGGACCACCGAGCAGGCGACGGAATACATGTTCCGGCAGGATCCGGGCGAGATCAATTCGCTCGGCACCGTGAAGATCAACTTCCACAACCAGCATCAGGTCTATCTGCACGATACCCCGACGCGCACCCTCTTCGGCGAGGACTATCGTTTCCTCTCCTCGGGCTGCGTGCGTGTGCAGAACATCCGCGAACTGGTCACCTGGTTGCTGCGCGACGAGGCGGGCTGGAACCGCGCACGGGTCGATGAGGTGATCCGCACCGGTGAGCGTCTCGATGTGCGCATCACCAATCCCTCCGCGATCTACACCAATTACATCACCGCCTGGTCGACGAGCGATGGCATCGTCAATTTCCGCGATGATATCTATGGCCGGGACGGCATTCCCTCGGTTGCCCAGAACTGAGGTCTGGCAGGCTTTTGAGACAGGCGGGATGCAACAGCGTCCCGCCTGATTTCTTTTGTCAGAGCCGTGCCCGCCGAATCGCCGTGCTTCTGCTAGAATCCGCAAGAACGGATGCAAGGGGAGGCGGATGAGAATGCGGGGCAGGGGTTCGCGCAACACCCGGGAGGGTGGGGCCGTCATCTTCGAGACCCGGCAGGTCGGGCAGGTGCTGAAATGCACCGCCATCGATGAGGCGACGGCGCTGGAGGTGAGTGTCTTCGGCCCGGTCGGGACCGCGGCATTCGAGCTGCAAAGGCTGGCGCTCAGAAAGCTGCAATGGGTCTTGTCACGCAGCGGCGATCAAGCGGGCGCGGAGGCTCCGGATCCGTCCCTGCGTTAGGAGAGGCGCGCAAGGAGAGGGCCGTCGTTACGGTTGAGGCCGTCCTTGCGAAAAGCTGCGCAATTAACCCTTTCCCTTTACGCGCACTCAAGCATTGCCCGGTGAAATAATTCGTGGGGCGTTTTGATGGGTGCGGGCCGGAAAACCGGCGCGATCTCCCTTGTTCCCGTGCGTTCGGGACTGTAACGAGTGCGACGGCATGGACAGGCATTTCGGGCTACCTTTGAGCCGCCTAAGGGCGTTTGTGGCGCTGGCCTTCGTGGCGGTGCTGGCCTCGGCATGTGCCGGTGGCGCCAGCGTCGTCGGAACATCGACACCCGAGGTTGATCCGCGCCTCGGCGTTGCGCCGAGCCCGCGCGTCACCGAGGCGGAAACCGATCTGCCGCGGGGTGGGGGACGCCGACAGGTTGGCCGTGCCTACACCATCGCCGGACGAACCTATCAGCCCCGGCACCAGCCCAATTACGACCAGACCGGAATTGCCTCCTGGTATGGCGATGCCTTCCACGGCCGCCTGACCGCCAATGGCGAAGTCTATGACATGACGACGCTCTCGGCAGCGCATCCGACCCTGCCGCTGCCCAGCTATGTGCGTGTCACCAATCTCACCAACGATCGGTCCGTAGTGGTGCGCGTCAATGATCGCGGCCCCTTTCATGGCAACCGCATCATCGATCTCTCCCGCCGCGCCGCCGATATCCTCGACCTGAGGCATTCCGGCCTTGGCCGCGTGCGTGTCGAATATGTCGGCGAAGCGCCGCTGCACGGCAATGACGTCGCCTATCTGGAAGGCACCGCCCGCGGTGTTCCGGGAGCGGACAACACCATCCTGCTTGCTGCTGCGACCCCGCCGGCGCCGGTCAGTGCGCCGTCCGCCGCGACCGCTTTCAACAGTGGTGGGCCGACCCCGCCGGCCGGCATCGGAACCGCCATACAGGCCCCGCCCGAACCGGCCCTTGTGCCCGCAACGGCTCCGGCCATCGTGCCCGCAGCGGCAACCGGCGCCCCGCTCGATCTCACCCCTCCGGGCGTCGTGCGCATCTCTTCGACGGCAACGACCGGCGATCTCGGCGGCCTTTTCACAGCGCCGGGCGTGCGATCTTTCGCGCCCTCCCAACGCATCGCCCTCTCGCATGATCTGGCGCTTGCCGCGGCCAATGGCCTTGTTACGGGCAGCATTCCCGAAGCGCCTGCGGCGTCGGCCTTCATTGTCGAGGCTGGCGTGTTCGGCGATGCCGGCAATGTCGCGGCCGCGACCGAGCGTCTTTCGGCATTCGGCAGGGTCGAGACCTTGCCGCTTGATGGCAATCCGGCCCTGACCCGCGTGCGTGTCGCGGTTGCGGGCGAAGCCGAACTGGCGACCATTCGGGCGCTTGGCTATCGCGACGCCTATCGCATCCGCTGAACCGCTCTCGCTCCGGCGGCAAACCGCGTTGCGGAGCCGCCTGGCCTCGGTTACACCCGGTGCCATGGAGACCGGCGCACACGCTTTGCATCATCATGCTCCCGAGAGATCGCTCCGACGCGGGCTTTTGCATGGGCTTTCAGCGCTTGTGGTGCTGGCAGGCCTTGTCCTCGCCGCGTTGCCGGCAAGAGCGCAGGTCTTCGACAGCAATGCGCCCTTCGCCTTCCTCTATGACCTTGATACCGAAACCGTTCTTTACGCCCACGATGCCGATGCGCCCTTTGCGCCGGCGTCGCTCACCAAACTGATGACGGCGGAGATTGTTTTCGGTTTTCTGGACGAGAACGCCGTTTCCGAAGAGACCCTGTTCCGGGTGACCGAAGACACCTGGCGGCGAGGCGGCGCCCCGGCAGGAACGGCCACCATGTTCGCCGAAGTGAACAGCGATGTTTCCGTCGGCGATCTCCTGTCCGGTCTTGTCGTGCAACTGGCGAACGATGCCGCGCTCACGCTGGCCGATGGCTTCGATGGCAGCGAGGAAGCCTTTGCCCGCCGCATGACGGCACGCGCCAGCGAACTGGGGCTCACGCAGACCCGCTTCACCAACGCGACCGGCTTTCCCGAGCCGGAAGGGGCCACCACGACGGTGCGCGACATGGTGCGGCTTGCCATTCATGTGATCCGCACGCG
>JAGRKQ010000241.1 GCA_020442235.1 Hyphomicrobiaceae bacterium
GTGCCGATCGCGGAAGTGAACTTCCTCGCCATCATGCTCGCCATCCAGGCAACGGCGGGCGGCAATCTCGGCGAGACGCTCGCCAACCTGTCGCGCGTCGTGCGCGAACGCAAAAAGATGAAGGCGAAGATCCAGGCGATGTCGATGGAAGCCAAGGCCTCGGCCTCGATCATCGGCTGTCTTCCGATCGCCGTCATGGTGCTCGTCTATCTGACGACGCCGGACTACATCACGCTGCTGTTCACCGAAACGCTCGGCAACATCATGCTCGGCGTGTGCGCCTTCTGGATGATCACCGGCGTGCTCGTCATGCGCAAGATGATCAATTTCAGCTTCTAGAAAGGGCGCGGGCATGGGTCAGATCATCAGCCTTCTCGTCGATGGCGGCTTTCTCTTCGCCGCCGCCATGGCCGTTGCCGTCGCCGCCGTGGCGCTGACGGTCACCGCCCCGCTTCTGGCCAAGAACGACCTTGCCCAGCGCAAGAAGCGCATGGCCGTCGAGCGCACGGAAATCCGCGCGCGGGCGCGGGCCGAGCTCGATGCGTCCGGGGGGGGGCGCGTTTCGCTGCGCTCCGAACCGCGCGCCTACATGAAGAAGATCGTCGACGATCTGAAGCTTCGCGAGCGCCTTCTCGGCGAGGACATGCGCTACAAGCTGGCGCAGTCGGGCTCGCGCGGCGAAAGCGCGGTCATCCAGTATCTGTTCATGCGCCTGGTGACACCATTCATCCTGTTCATGATCGCGGTGATCTACCTCTTCGGCGTCGACAAGTTCGACCAGCCGGCGCTGGTGCGCCTCGGTATCGCAGGCGCCATCGGCGCCGTCGGCTTCTGGGTTCCGGACCTCATCGTCAAGAACAAGATCCAGAAGCGTCAGACCTCGATCCGCATGGCCTGGCCGGATGCACTCGACCTGATGCTGATCTGCGTGGAATCGGGCATGTCGATCGAGGTCGCCTTCAAGAAGGTGGCCGACGAGATCGCCGTGCAGTCGGTGCCGCTCGCCGAGGAACTGGCGCTGTGCAACGCCGAGCTTTCCTATCTCAACGACCGCCGCAAGGCCTATGAGAATCTGGGCCGGCGCACCGGGCTGGAATCGGTCAATGCCGTGATGACCTCGCTCATCCAGGCCGACCGCTACGGCACGCCTGTCGGTCAGGCACTGCGCGTTCTGGCACAGGAAAGCCGCGACATGCGCATGGCGGAAGCGGAAAAGAAGGCCGCCGGCCTGCCGCCGAAGCTGACCGTGCCGATGATCGTGTTCTTCCTGCCGGCGCTGTTCATCGTCATCATCGGACCGGCGGTCATCCAGGTCATGGCGGTGGATTGAGCTTGGCGGTCCGGTGGTATTTCACCGCGCCGCGCCTTTCCCGGGCCACTGTGCCGCAAAACCATGACAATCGAACTTGTCTTTATCTGGTTGCGGGTTTTCGCGTTTGCGGGTCTCGCTGTGGGACTGCCTTGGCCTGCTGACGACAGAAGTTCTCTTCACTGACGCCTGCTGAGGCGATGAGAGCTTGGGCAGCCCCGCTTGGAAACGGGTTCGTCGCCAAAGAAACCCCGGCCAAATCCGGCAGAACTCTTCCCTCAAGCCCATCATGCTGCTTTGCTTCCAGCAGCCGAGCGTGCCACGCAAGGGCGAGCTTCTGCCTTCAAGCTGTAAACCCCCGCTCCCACAAGCAAAAACCGGAGCCTTGTCAGGGCCCCGGCCTCGAAGATTTTGCGAAAGAAGGACCTGGCTTCAGCTGCGGTCGGTCGCGCGGATCTGCTCCCAGCGGTTGCCCTGGGAGAGCATGGCGCGCAGGTAGGCGACGTTCTCGGCTGCCTGCTGGGCTTCCAGATCCTGCGAAGCGATCTGTTCGGCCTCCTCGAAGCGGCCCTGAAGGCCGACGACGAGGGCGAGATTCTGGCGCACGCGCGGATCGGCGCGACCGGTGGCCACCGCCTGGCGCAGGATGCGCTCGGCTTCGGGAAGATTGCCTTCGAGCACGAAGCTCATGCCCATGTTCGACAGCACCGTCGCCTCGCCGGGGACGATGAGCAGCGCGCGCTCATATTCCTGCCGCGCTTCCTGATGACGGCCGAGCTGATCGAAGATCGTGCCGCGCGCCGACAGGAGCCGCCAGTCGGGCTGGGCGTCGGTCATGGCGTTGCCGATGACTTCCAGCGCCTCGCCGAACTGGCCGTTGGCGACCAGCGCCTTGGCATAGGCGGCGAGCACTTCGCGATCGTTCTGGTGGCGCACGACAAGACCACGCAGCACGGCGACGGCCTGTTCGGTGCGGCGCAGAGCGCGCAGGGCGGCGGCAAAATTGATCGCCGCCATCTTGTCGGCCGGGTCGCGCTCGTAGCGCTGTTCCCAATAGGCCGCGGCCTCGCGCAGTTCCGCTTCGGGCAGGGTTTCGGCGGCGGCGGCCACCTGCGCACCATGGGTGCCGCTGGAGCCCCGCGACGCGCATCCGCCAAGGCCGATGGCCAGCACCAGCGGCAGGGCGATCACGGCGGGCTTGCAAAAGCGCAGGAGACGGGCTGTCTCTGTGGGCATGTCGCGCCTCGATTCTCAAGGGTCTGGCGGCGCAATCGACGCTGCCGGAGTTGAGGTCCAGCAATAGAGCGTTAACCTTAACGGCGCGTAAACGCAGCCAGCGAAGGGTGTATCAGCCGATGAGCAACTGCCTGATTTCCAAGGGTGAAGCCGGCGCCGCCGTGCCGATCGTCCCGGTCACCAAGGACGGGCTTGCCGTCGCCCTTGCCACGCTGCCGGAAACGGCGCGCGGCTGGGTGGCCGCGCAGGGCTTTACCGGCGCTGCCGGAAAATCCTGCATGGTTCCGGGAACCGACGGGCATCTGGAAGCCGTGCTTTACGGCGTCGACGAGACGCCGGCGGGCTTTTCCTTCGCCCGGCTTCAGGGCGCGCTTCCGGCCGGCGCCTACCGGATCGAAGGAACCCTGCCCGGCGGCAACAGCCTGGCCGTTCTCGGCTTTACCCTCGCTGCCTATCGCTTCTCCCGCTACAAGGCGGCCGGCGGCGACATCGCCCGGCTGGAATGCCCGGAGGATGTGGACCGCGCCGAAATCGAGCGCATCGCCGCCGGCGTGACCCTCACCCGCGATCTCATCAACACCCCTGCCAACGATCTCGGTCCGGCGGAACTGGAAGAGGCGATCCGCGCGCTGGGCAAGGACTACGGCGCGGTGGTGACCAGCATCGAAGGCGAGGCGCTTCTGGCGCAGAACTTTCCGCTGATCCACGCCGTCGGCGCCGGCAGCCCGCGCGCGCCGCGCCTCGTCGATCTTGTCTGGGGCGATGAAACCGCCCCGAAGGTGACGCTGGTCGGCAAGGGCGTCGTCTTCGACACCGGCGGGCTCGACATCAAGCCGTCCTCGGCGATGCTCCTGATGAAGAAGGACATGGGCGGGGCGGCCAATGTCCTCGGCCTTGCCCGCATGATCATGGATGCGGGACTGAAGCTGCGCCTGCGCGTGCTGGTGCCGGCGGTGGAGAACGCCGTCTCGGGCCGCGCCTTCCGGCCGGGCGATGTTTTCGCGTCCCGCAAGGGCCCGAGCGTCGAGATCGGCAACACCGACGCCGAAGGCCGGCTGGTGCTCGCCGATGCGCTTGCCCTTGCCGACGAGGAGGCCCCGGAGCTTCTCATCGACATGGCAACGCTGACGGGCGCGGCCCGGGTGGCGCTCGGTCCCGACCTGCCGCCGTTCTTCACCGCCGATGACGGGTTTGCCGCGGACCTTGCCGAGGCCGGGACGCTTGTCGACGACCCGTCCTGGCGCATGCCGCTCTGGGCGCGCTATGACGAGTGGCTTTCCGGCAAGACCGGCGATCTCAACAATGCGCCTCCCGGTGGCTTTGCCGGCGCCATCACCGCCGCCCTGTTCCTCAAGCGTTTCGTGGACAACGCCGGGAGCTACACCCATCTCGACGTCTATGGCTGGACACCCGCCGCGCGGCCCGGCCGCCCGGAAGGCGGCGAAGCGCAGACCATCCGCGCCCTTTACCATGTCCTGAAGACCCGCTACCCGGCCTCTTGATCGCGGCCGCGTTCCTTTTCATTTTGTTTCGCGGCCGAAACGGCGCAGGCGGATTTTCAGGACGGCCCCTTCATGGCAATGACACCGGCTCAGGCGCTGAAGCTGTGGCATGACGTTGCCCTGTCGCGGGTGCTCGCCGATGGGCCGGACCTTTCCGAGCGCCAGATCGCGATCCTTCTGTCGATCTATCTCGATCCGCCGCCGCACACGGTGCGCGGCCTGGCCGCCCGGCTCAACGTCACCAAGCCGGTGATCACGCGGGCGCTCGACACGATGGGGGCGGAAGGGCTGGTCACCCGCAAGCGCGATCCGGCGGACCGGCGCAACGTCATCATCCAGCGCACGGTGAAGGGCGCGCTCTTCGTCGACGAACTGGCCGACCTCATTCTGGAAAAAAGCGCGCCCGCACGCGCCGGAGCCCCCTCATGAACCGCCTCGATCCGCGCATCCATCCTTACAGGCCCGGCCTTGCCGCCCGGCATCTCAAGGGTCTTGTCGAGGCCGAACGCTTTGTCGAGGGCACCGCGCACCGCGTCATCGAGATGGCGATCGACATTCTGGGCGAGGATCAGGGCACCCGCGTCACCCAGGCGCTTTATGGCGAGACCTTCACCGTCTATGAGCGCGACGGCTTCTGGGCTTGGGGGCAACTGGAAACCGACGGCTATGTCGGCTGGATCTCCAAATTCGCCCTCGCGCCGATCACCGACGACAGCCCGGACCAGACCCACCGGGTTTGCGTGCCCCTGACCCGCGGCACCAGCGACACCATCAAGACGCTCGGTTACGGACCGCTGCCGATGGGCGCGCGGGTCTGCACCAGCGGCGGGCCGCTTCCGGTGCGCGGCTCCTCGGCGGATTTCCTTGCCAGCGAAACCGGCACGATTCCGGCGGCGCATCTCGTCGCGCTGGACGCGCGCCTTGCCGACCCGGCCGGGATTGCCGAAACCTTTCTCGGCAGCCCCTATGTGTGGGGCGGGCGCACGGCCATGGGCCTCGACTGCTCGGCACTGGTGCAGCTGGCATTTCAGGCGGCAGGCCTTGCCGCGCCGCGCGACAGCGACCAGCAGGAGGCCGATTTCGGCGCCCCGCTCGACGAGGGCACCGCGCTCCGTCGCGGCGATCTCGTGTTCTGGCGCGGCCATGTCGGCATCATGCTCGATCCGGAGCGTCTGCTGCACGCCAACGCCTTTCGCATGGCCGTTGCCATCGAACCGCTTGAGACTGCCGCAAACCGCATCCTTGCAGGCGGCGGCGGGCCGATCACGGCCAGAAAGCGCGTCGCGCTGCCGGACTGAAGAGCGTATCCGTCAATAGCCGCGCAAGCGGTCGACGAGGCCGGCCGGCGCCTCGCCCCGTTCCAGCGCCGCGATGGAGGCAACGACCTGCCCGGCGAGGGCATCGGGATCGGACGAGGCGGCGGCGTGCGGCGTCACCGTGCAATTGGCAAGGCCCCAGAACGGGCTTTCAGCCGGCAGCGGCTCGGTCCTGAAGACGTCGATGCTGGCCGCTTTCAGCGTGCCGTCCTCAAGGGCGGCGAGCAGATCGGCCTCGTTCTGAAGACCGCCGCGCCCGGCATTGATGACGATCGGCCCGCCATGCACGCCGTCGCGGGCCAGCCCCTCGAACAGCGCCCGGTCGAGGATGCCGTCGGTTTCCGGCGTCAGCGGCAGGAGCACGACGAGGATATCGGTTCGGGCGAGAAACCGGGAAAGACCCTCCGCGCCGGCATGGGTTTCCAGCCCGCCGACCTGTTTCGGCGTGCGCGACCAGCCGGCCACCCGAAAGCCGAGGGATGCAAGCTTTGCCGCCGCATCGAGGCCGAGGACGCCGAGCCCCATGATGCCGACCCGGACCGCGGAGGCGGCGGGCTGCGCCATTTCATACCAGTGGGCGCGGACCTGCTGATCGCGATAGAGCCGGCCCTGGCGGTGATGATCGAGCACCTGCCAGACGCTCCACTCGCTCATGCGCCCGGTGAGGTCGGGGTCGATCATGCGCACGATCTTCACATCGCCCGCGATGTCGTCGCGCTTCAACAGATGATCGACGCCGGCACCGAGAGACAGGATCGCCTCAAGGCGCGGAAGACGCGAAAAAAGCCCCGCCGGCGCCTGCCAGGCGGCGACATGCGTCACCTCGGACAGATCCGCCCCAGGGCCTGCCAGAAGCGGGCGGCGCTCCGGTACCAGCGCGGTGAAGCGCCTCAGCCAGCCTTCCGGGTCCCAGCCGGAAATCCCGATGAGAAGGCGTCCCGTCATCGCCCGCCCTCACTCGGCCGCCGGTGTGGGGCGCAGGTCGCGGTTTTCCATCGGCTCGGCGATCTTGGCGCGGAAGGGATCGGCCGGATAGGTGCCCAGCATCTTCAGTTCGGCGGAGAAGAAGGCCAGTTCTTCCATCGCCAGCTGCACGCTGTGCATGTCCGGGTGGCCTTCGATGTCGGCATAGAACTGGGTGGCGAAGAAGCGTCCTTCGAGCTGGTAGGATTCCAGCTTGGTCATGTTGACGCCGTTGGTGGC
>JAGRKQ010000242.1 GCA_020442235.1 Hyphomicrobiaceae bacterium
GATCGTCCCGCGCCACCAGGATTTGCCCGACGATTTCCGCCGCCGTCAGGTTGCGCACAAGTTTTTGCGTACCGGTATGGCAGAACGAACAGGTCAGTGTGCAGCCCACCTGGCTGGAAACGCACAAGGTGCCGCGGTCGGCTTCGGGGATGTAGACCGTTTCCACCTCCACCGGTCTTTCCCCGGCATGGCGGGCGGGAAAGCGCATCAGCCATTTGCGCGTGCCGTCGATGGAAATCTGCTCGGCGGTGATCTCCGGCCTGGCGATGGTGAAGGCTTCACTGAGCGCCGCCTTCACGTCTCCGGCGACGTTGCGCATGTCGGCGAAATCGGAAACGCCGCGCGCATAGAGCCAGTGCCAGAGCTGCTGGGTGCGCATGCGCTGCTGCTTCTGCGGAACGCCGATCGTTTCGAGCGCGGCGGCAATGCCGGCACGGTCGAGACCGATGAGCGACGTAGGAAGGGATGCGCCTGAAGCCTGCGGCCGGGCGCTATCGAGATCGAGGGTGACGGCCATGCCTGCCTGCCTGCTGAAAGATCAGCGGCTCCTAACATGAAAAACGGCGGTGCGTAAAACGCCCGCCGTCTTCAAGAAGAACCCGAATGGCCGAATTGCGGCAGCCCGCTTCAGGGCCTCGCGCTTCGGCCTCAGTTGCACTCGCGTGCAGAGCGGTTGAGCCCCGCCGTCACGCCGGAAAGCGAGAAGGTATAGGCGACATCCGTCGGACGCGCCGAGGATCCCGAAACGCGCATGTCGGAACCGGCCCGCATCGCGGTGATCAGCGCGCTGGTCTGGGCCGGATCGTTGATGAAGGCGCGTCGTCCCTGCGTCATGAAGGCGAAACGCTGGTCGCCGACGGTGACGGTCACTTCGCGGCCTTCCAGGAAATCGAAGCCGACGATGATGCTCGGCTCGGCCTCAACGCCGGCGCGGCGCGTCACATAGAAGAAGACGTCGCCATGGCGCGAATCCGGCTCCGGCGAGTAGCTCTTCGGCTTGGAGACGATGAAGCAGGCCCGCTGGCCGTTGATCGTGGTGGTGAAGACGTCCCAGTCGCGCGACGTTTCGACCCACTGGGGTTCCTGCGCCATGGCCGGCGCCGAAAAGAACGCTCCGGTGAGGATCATCGCAGCGACAAGAAGAAGATTGCGCGTCATGGTTCTCCCATCCCGTATCCGCATTGGCCGCCAGCCCGCAGCACCGTCCCTGATGCCGGAAAATCCGAAAAATGCGCGGCCAGAATTCCTGTTCGATAGTGTTAAATCCCGGTTAACGCCAAGTTACCCGCGGATCGATTTGTCTCTTCGCGGCGTTGCACCACCAACCGTTGTCGCAGAAGCGAAAGCCGGTCTATGCTGGACGCCTTCGCCTTGCACGAATAGTGCCGTTTGGGGCGAGACTATGACCCGCGGCCCTTGGCGGCGGATCATGGTTGAAACTTCGTTATGAGCCGGCGCCCGCCGGATATGGGGACGACACCGCAGCCGCATGCCGGAGAGGACCGCTCACGCCGAATGGATGGCGCGCATTGCCGGCAAGCGTGATGCGGAAGCTTTCGCGCAACTCTTCGATCACTTCGCCCCGCGCCTGAAGGGCTATCTTCTCGGTCTTGGCGCCGATCCGGTCACCGCCGAGGAGATCGTCCAGGACACGATGACCGCCGTGTGGCGCAAGGCCGATCTCTTCGATGCGCAAAAGTCCTCGCTCGCCACCTGGATCTTCCGCATCGCCCGCAACCGGCGCATCGACCTTCTGCGGCGGCGGCGCGGCCAGACCATCGATCTTGAGGGCTTCGACGTCGCCGACGAGGATCTGCCCGATCCCGATACCGGCCTTGACGCCCGCCAGCGTGAAACGCGCGTGCACGCCGCCCTGGCCGGTCTGCCGGACGAACAGCGCAGCCTCGTCGAGCTGTCCTTCTTCGCCGAACTGTCGCACAGCGACATTGCCGAACGGACGGGCCTGCCGCTTGGCACGGTGAAAAGCCGCATCCGCCTTGCCTTTGCCCGCATGCGCAAGGCGCTGGAGGCGGACGACAAGGTGGATACGCCGCAATGAGCCCGTTCCCAGTCTGAAGTGGCGGAGGCCCTTTCGAGATGAAACAGCTTCTCAGCATCGCACCCGGCGGACCGGAAACGCTGGACTTGCGCGAATCCCCCGATCCGGTTCCCGGCGCGGGCGAGGTTGTCGTGGCGATGGATTTTGCCGCGCTCAACTTCTTCGACACGCTGATCATCGCCGATCGCTATCAGGAGCGGCCGCAAAGGCCCTTCGCACCGGGCGGCGAGGGCGCAGGCAGCATCATCGCCGTCGGCGAGGGCATACCCGCCTCCGTCCTTGGCATGAAAGTGCAGGTCTGGTGCGGCCATGGCGCCCTGACGACCCGGCTCTGCCTGCCCTTCGAGCGTTGCGTCCCGATCCCCGAAGGCGTCTCCGACGAGGCCGCGGCAACGCTTGCCATCGCCTATGGAACGACGCTGCACGCCTATTGCGACAAGGCCCGGCTTCAGGAAGGCGAAACCGTCGTCGTCCTCGGTGCGGCGGGCGGCGCCGGGCTGGCGGCCGTGGAGATCGGCAAATGCCTTGGCGCGCGGGTGATCGGGGTCGCTTCCAGCGATGAAAAGCGCGCCCTTGCCAAAGAACACGGCGCCGACCTGACGCTGGAGGCCGATGCGGAGAGCCTCAAGGAAGCGATCCGCGCCGCCACCGATGGAAACGGTGCCGATGTCGTCTATGACGCGGTCGGCGGGGAACTTTCCGAACCTGCCATGCGCGCACTGGCCTTCGGCGGGCGCCACCTCATCATCGGCTTCGCCTCGGGAACGGTGCCGGCGCTGCGCTGGAATCTTGCCCTCGTCAAGGGCATCGACCTTCTCGGCGTGCATTGGGGTGTTGCGGCGGCGCGGAACCTTGCGGGTCACCGCGCGCAGATGGAACGGCTCATGGCCTGGGTGGCGGAAGGCCGGCTGACGCCGCACATCGACGAGATCGTGCCGCTGGAAGACGCCGCCGAGGCCATTGCGCGCATCCGCGACCGCAAGGCGCGCGGCAAGATCCTCGTCGATCTTGCCGGCTGAAAGCGCGGCCGCAACGGCTCAGGCCGCCGCGTTCTCGTCCATCAGCAACGCCTGGCGCGCCGCCTTGCGGTGATCGTCGCTGATGTGGGCGCGCATCATGCCGAGAACGCCGAGAAGCACGGCGGCATCGTCGCTGAAGCCGACGAGCGCCAGAAAATCGGGAACGGCATCGAGCGGCAGCACGAAATAGGCCAGCGCCCCGAGCAGGGCGGCGCGCACGCGCAGCGGCGTCTGCCGGTCGAGGGCGCAGTAATAGGCCGCCACCAGCTCATCGGCGAAGGGAATCGCCCCGGCAGCCTTGCGCAGCGTCGCGAAGAAATCCTTGCGGACCTTCACTTCCTCGGTGGCGATTTCCGCTTCCAGCGCCTCGCGTTCGGGATCGAAGGTCTGGCTCTTATCGGACATGATCGTTCCTCCCTGCCCTAGCACGCGGCCCTGTTGCCTGGATTTTTCATCCTGAACCGCGCTTATTGTGATGTGGTGACGCCCCGGTGACCGCGCAAGGCGGATCGCCACAGGCCGCTTGATCGGAGAGAGAATCGCCGCCGCCCGCGTGAAACGGATTGCCCCCATGCCTCGGCTTGCGCATTGTCGCGCATCAACGCCATGCATCAACGGCGCGCATCGCCGCCACGCATCAAAGCCTTTCAGGAAACGAGGAACGCCCCATGGAGATCACCCCGACCACCGCCGCCATCGTCACCGGAGGCGCATCCGGCCTTGGCGCCGCAACGGCGCGCCGCCTCGCTGCGGCCGGGGCACGGGTCGCCATTTTCGATCTCAACGCCGAAAAGGGCGAAGCGGTTGCCGCCGAAATCGGCGGTCTCTTCGTTCCCGTCGACGTCACCAACCCGCAAAGCGTCGATGCCGGGCTGGAACAGGCCCGCACCGCACATGGTGTGGAGCGCATCTGCGTCACCTGCGCCGGCATTGTCGCCGGCAAGAAGACCGTCGGGCGCGACCGCGAGACCGGGGCGACGGTCGCCCATGATCTGGCGCTGTTCCAGAAGGTGATCGCGATCAATCTCATCGGCACCTTCCACGTGATCTCCAAATCCGCCGCCGCCATGGCCGCGCTCGAACCGGTGACCGGCGATGGCGGGCGCGGCGTCATCGTGACGACGGCCTCGGTCGCTGCCGAGGAAGGCCAGATGGGGCAGGCCGCCTATGCCGCCTCCAAGGGCGGTGTCGCCGCGCTGACCCTGCCGGTGGCGCGCGACCTCTCCCGCGAGGGCATCCGCGTTGCCTCCATCGAGCCGGGCCTGTTCGAGACCCCGATGTTCGACGCCCTGCCCGACGATGCACGCGCCGCGCTTGCTTCTGCCGTGCCGTTCCCCTCGCGGCTTGGCCGGCCGGCCGAATATGCCGAGCTGGTGGCGGCGATCGTCGCCAACGACATGATGAACGGCTGCACCATCCGCCTCGACGGCGCCATCCGCCTCGCGCCGAAATAAACGGCTTCCAATAACCGCTACTGTCCGAACCGCGCCGCCGCCTTGTCGATGGCGCGGGCAAGCGCGATGTCCTTTTCCGTCACCCCGCCCGCGTCATGGGTGGAAAGCGCGATCGACACGCGGTTGTAGACATTGGACCAGTCGGGGTGGTGGTCGCGCCGCTCCGCCTCCAGCGCGACCGCGCTGATGAAGGAAAAGGCTTCGACAAAATCGGCAAAGCGAAACCGGCGCTCGATGGCGTCGCGCCCGTCCGCCTCCTGCCAGCCGGAAAGCGTTTCCAGCGCCGCGCGGCGTTCATCCACATCAAGAGGCTGCGTCATCCGTTGTCCTTTCGTTTGCCTTGTCCTTTCGCTTGCCCGGGCAGGCCCGCCTTCCTATCTCGGGCAGATGGCCGTAAGCGGCAAGGTTCCGCGGAAAGATCCGGAACACAGCCAAGGCTCACCCAACAGCAAGGACAGGAGAGCATCATGACGGACAACAAGGCCGCGGTTCTGGTGGTCTGTCTTGGCAACATCTGCCGCTCGCCGCTGGGCGAAGCCCTGCTGCGCCATCACGCCGAAACCGCCGGTCTCGCCACCGCGATCACCGTGGATTCGGCCGGAACCGCCGGCTGGCATGAGGGCAAGCCGCCCTCGCACGGCTCGATCGAGGCTGCCGCCCGCAACGGCCTCGACATCACCGGCCAGCGTTCGCGCCCGGTCGTTGCGGAGGATTTCTCCCGCTTCGACCTCATCCTTGCCATGGATGCGCGAAACCTCGCCGATCTCAAGGCCTCGGCGCCGAAGGGCGCAAAGGCCCGGATCGTGCGGATGATGGACTATGGCACCGGCGAGGCGCGCGACGTGCCCGACCCCTATGGAGAGCCCATCGAGGCCTTTCTGGAGGTCTTTGCCATGATCGACCGGGCCGCGAGGGGGGCCATCGAGCGGCTGGCCGCGACCCGGGGCCTTCAGGCGACGAGCGAGTAGCTTTCTTCCACGATGTAGGGTCCGCCGCCGACCGAATCGCGCGAGGAAAACAGAACGAATTCCTCCACCTCGAAGGTCGGAAGAGAAAGCCCGCCGCGGATCGAAAGCCAGTGGGCGACCTGCTCGGCGCTGCACGCCTTGCAGCGGGCGATGGTGACATGCGGCTGGAACTTGCGCGGCTCCGGCGGCAGGCCGAGCCTTTGCATCAGCCGCTCATGTTCGCCCTGAAGCTCGCTGAGCGCCTGCGTCGGGCGCACCCGCGCCACCACCGAATGCGGCCGCCGTGTTCCAAAAACCATCAGCCCGTCGATGGTGATGGCGATGCGCCGCCGCTTCACCCGGTCGAGCGTCTCCACGATCTCGCCGGCCAGTCTCTCGTCGATGTCGCCGATGAAGCGCAGGGTGACGTGATAGTTCTCCACGTCGATCCAGCGTGCGCCGGGAAGGCCGCCGCGCATGGCCGCCAGCCGTTCGGCCACCTCCCTGGGGATTTCAAGCCCGGTGAACAGCCTCGGCATCGCCACCTCCCTTGAGGACGTGATTCGCTGATCAAGCCTCGCCGATGCGGTGGGGCGGCGCAATCGGAAGAACACGCTCTCCTGTGCTCAAAGTTCGACCAGATGATCGGGCAGCTCGTTCTCGTCGGCGGGCGTCCAGGGTGCGGCCTCGGCAAGAGGTCCGGTCAGCCCGGAAATCGCGGCCATGAAGCCGTCCGCCACCGCACCCCGACGCGCGGCGCCGATCAGGGCATCCACCGCTTGGAGAAAAACCGCATCGTCCAGCGCCGCATCCAGCAGCGCGTCGGCAACGATCTCGGCCCGGCGCTCGGCCAGCGAGACATAAAGCAGAATGCCGGTGCGCCCGCTCGTCTTGTGCAGCCCATGCGCCAGAAAAAGATCGAGCGCCCGCGCCCGCGTCGCCCGGCCCTTCAGCGCATCGGGCAGAAGCATCAGCCGCAGGGGTTCGCAAAAGCGCAGGAGAACGGCGAGCGCCAGGAAGAACAGCGCCTGCGCGATCAGCACCATCAGCGGTGTCATCGACCAGCCAAGCCCCGGCCACAGGGCCGGCAGCGTCAGGACGGCAAACAGCGCCGCCCCCAGCGCCATGAGGGCCGCAAGCGCCAGTGCCGGCCAACGATAATCGTCGCTCGAACGGGCAAGGACGCAGTAGATCTCCGCCGCCGTCTTCGTTTCGGCATCGCACACCGCCGCGGCAATGCGGGCCCGGTCCTGCTCGTTGAGGGTCCTGCTTTGCATTCCGCCCCCTTACCAGCCGCCGGAGGCGCCGCCGCCCCCGGACGATCCGCCGCCACCGGAAAACCCGCCCCCCGACCAGCCGCTGCCACCGGAACTGCCGCTGCTGTAATACCAGGTGATGCCGTGCCACCGGTAACGGTTCTTCCCCACCTTGGTGCCGAAGACCCGCACCAGAATGGACAGGATGACGAAGATGCCGGCAAAGACCGCAAAGGCGCCGCCGAAGACCAGCGGCACCCAGTCGTCACTGGATGAACCCGTCTCGCGGGAGATCGACTGACGTGCGGCGACGCCCTCGGCATCGCCGCGCAGCACCGCCACGATCTCTCCGGCGCCCGTTTCGATCCCTTGCGCAAAATTCCCCGCCCGAAACGCCGGCAGGATCGTGTTCTGGATGATGAGACCGGCCAGCGCGTCGGTCAGCGCGCCTTCCAGCCCGTAGCCGACCTCGATGCGCACCCGCCTTTCGTTCGGCGCAACGAGCAATAGGACGCCGTTGTCGACATCCCTCTGCCCCAGCCCCCAGTGGCGAAACAGCCGGTTGGCATAGTCATCGATCGATCCGCCCTCAAGGCTCGCCACCGTCGCCAGCACGAACTGATGGGTGGTTTCGGCTTCCAGTTCGGCCGAAAGCCGGGTGAGGCGCTCGCGCGCCGCCGGATCG
>JAGRKQ010000243.1:0-5963 GCA_020442235.1 Hyphomicrobiaceae bacterium
CTGCTTGCCGCCGGTGCCGACCGAAATCTCGCTGACCGCATAGTCGAGGCCGTTCTCGCGCTTGAACTTGGCGGCGATCGCCTTCTTCAGCTCCGGGATGCCATCGACGGCGGTATATTTGGTCTTGCCGCTGCTGATCGCGTCAATCGCCGCCTGCTTGATGTTGTCCGGCGTATCGAAATCCGGCTCGCCCGCGCCAAGGCCGATCACGTCGCGACCCGCCGCCTTCAGCTCAGCCGCCTTGGTCGTCACCGCAATGGTGGCGGAGGGCTTGATGCGGGCAAGGGCGTCGGCGAGAAAGGCCATGTCAGTGTCTCCCTGAGGGGCATGAATTTTCGGCGCGCACCCTAGTCCCGGCCACGATACGGGGCAAGGTGGTCGGCCCCTTTCGGAAGGATATCGCGATGCACGTTCTCTACTCGATGCAGAACTCGGGCAATTGCTACAAGCTGCGCCTGGCCATGCACCAGCTTGGCATCGCTTTCTCGCTGGTCGACATCGACATCCTGAAGGGCGAAAGCCGCACGCCGGAGTTTCTCGCCCTCAACCCCAACGGCAAGGTGCCGGCGCTGAAACTCGATGACGGACGTCTCCTGAGCGAATCGAACGCCATTCTCTTCTATCTCGCCGAAGGCACGGCGCTCTTGCCCGAGGACCGCTTCTGCCGGGCCGAGGTGCTGCAATGGATGTTCTTCGAGCAGTACAGCCACGAGCCCTATATCGCCGTTGCCCGCTACTGGCTGTCGCTGGTCAAGGGCGGGCGCGATCTCAAGGCGCATCTGATCGACGACTGGATGGACCGCGGCCATCAGGCCTTCGCCGTCATGGAACGGCACCTGGAAAAGCACGACTTCTTCGCCGCCGGCCGCTACACCATCGCCGACATCGCCCTCTATGCTTACACCCACGTCGCCCATGAGGGTGATTTCGACCTTTCCGCCTATCCGGCGATTCGCACCTGGCTCGATCGCGTCACCCGCCAGAAAGACCATGTGACCATGGCCTGGCGCCCCGCGCAGGCCTGATCCGTCCTCCTCCAAACGCCTCCCCGTGACGCCCGTCACGGACCTGAACCGGGCCTGAACGCCATGGTCCGGCCCGGTTCAGGCGAAGGACGGCACACCCCTTCCTCATGAACCGGCGCTCCTTCGCGCCGCATTGTCGCCACGACAATTGTCCGGTTGAGCCATCTTGGCTCCCTTCCCGGGTCTAATTTCGCTGGCCTCCTTGCGGTCGAGAAGGGCGAACAACCGATCAGGAGGGGGCAGCAATGTCCGCAGCAACCGTTTCGACCACCGCACAGACCCGCCGCCGCCCGGCGCGCAGCCGCCTGCGCGGCCTCATGGACGCCCTGCTCCTGCTGGCCGCGGCGCTGGCCTTTGCGGCCATGGGCAGCTTCGCCGAGGCTCGTGCGGAAACGCCGCAGGCTGCGCAGAACGCCGAACAGGGCCTGGTGCGCATGTCGGATGTGGTTTCCGGCGGGCTGCTTCTGCCGACCAACCAGCCCGGCCTCTTCATCGAGGCGCCGCGCGTTGCCACCGATTTCCACGTCACGATTTCCGGCCCCGTCGCCCGCACCCGCGTCACCCAGCGCTTCACCAATCCGACCGATGGCTGGGTGGAAGGCATCTATGTCTTCCCGCTGCCGACCGATTCGGCGGTCGACACGCTGCGCATGCGCATCGGCGACCGGCTGATCGAGGGCGAGATCCGCGAACGCGGCGAAGCGCGCCGCATCTATGAGGAAGCCCGCGAGGCCGGCCAGCGCGCCAGCCTTGTCGAACAGCAGCGCCCCAACCTCTTCACCAATTCGGTCGCCAATATCGGCCCCGGCGAAACCGTGGTGGTGCAGATCGAGTATCAGGAAAGCCTCAGGCTGGTTTCAAACAGCTTCGAGCTGCGCCTGCCGCTGGTGGTCGCGCCGCGCTACAACCCGCTCCCCGAGGTGACGCAGTCGGTCTCCATCGACGAGCGCACCGGCTTTGCCGTGAATGATCCGGTGCCGGATCGCGAGGCCATCACCCCGCCGGTGCTCAACCCCGAGGTTGCCCCGCCGGCGAACCCCGTCACCATCACCATCGACCTTGAAGCCGGCTTCCCGCTCGGCGCGGTCGAAAGCCCCTACCATGCCATCACCACCGAGGAAGACGGCGACAGCCACCGCGTCATCCGCCTGTCCGAGGAAACCGTCCCGGCCAATCGCGACTTCGTCCTGACCTGGAAGCCGGCCGAGGGCAATGCGCCGACGGCGGCGCTTTTCTCCGAAACCGTCGGCGGCGAAGGCTATCTTCTCGCTTATGTCATGCCGCCCGTCAGCGCGCCGGAAGGTCCGGCGCCGGCGCGCGAGCTTGTCCTCGTGATCGACAATTCCGGCTCCATGGCCGGCCAGTCGATCGTGCAGGCCCGCGAGAGCGTGCTCTTTGCCCTGTCGCGTCTCACCCCGCGCGATCGCTTCAACATCGTGCGCTTCGACGACACGCTGACGGTGCTCTTCCCCGATGCGGTGCCCGCCGACCGGGAAAACATCGACCGCGCCCGCCGTTATGTGGAGCGCCTCGATGCCGAAGGCGGCACGGAGATGCTGCCGGCTCTCGTCGCCGCCCTCAACGACCGCAATGCGCAGGCCGCAACACTGCGCCAGATCGTCTTCATCACCGATGGCGCCATCGGCAATGAGAGCCAGCTGTTCCAGACCATCGCCTCCGGGCTTGGCCGCAGCCGGGTCTTCACCGTCGGCATCGGTTCGGCACCGAACAGCTTCTTCATGACCCGCGCCGCCGAGCTTGGCCGCGGCACCTTCACCCACATCGGGTCGGAGAACGAAGTGCGCGGCAAGATGGAAGAGCTGTTTGCGCGTCTGGAGACGCCCGCCGCCACCAATCTTCAGGTGCGCGTTGCCGGCGGCACGCTTTCCGACATCGCTCCCAATCCGCTGCCCGATCTCTATCTCGGCGAACCGCTGATGGTGACCGCACGCGGCATCGACGGCACCGGCACTCTGGAAATCACCGGCACGCTCGCCGGCCAGCCCTGGCGCGTGTCGCTCGATCTCGCCCATGCCGCCGAGCGCGAAGGCATCGCTCGTCTTTACGGTCGCCGCCGGATTGCCAGCCTGGAAGCCGCCGCCTCCATGGGCCGCGAACGCAGCGATGTCGACCGCGACATTCTCTCCACCGCGCTGGAATTCGGCATCGTCTCGCGCCTGACCAGCCTCGTTGCCGTCGACCGCACACCCGCGCGTCCCGATGGCGAGCCGCTGACCAGTTCCGAAGTGCCGGTGAACCTGCCTGAAGGCTGGGATTTCGAGGCCGTCTTCGGCGAGCAGGAAGCCGCGCCCGCCCCGGCTCCGACCATCCGTGCGGGCAATGCCCCGGCCGCCAGCCAGCGCTTTGCCATGGTGACGACCGCCGCAGCACCCGCCGCCGATGCGGCAGCCGCGACCGGCACCGTCGCAACGCCGGGCATCGTCCTGCCCTCCACCGCGACGCCGGCGGATCGCCTGATGCTGATGGGCATCCTGACCATGCTTCTTTCCGGCATGCTGGGGCTTCTCATCGTTGTCTGGCGCCGGGCAGCCAGCCTGTCGATGACCACCGAGCACCGGGTGCGCTGATGAAGAAGATCAAGGCGCATTTCCTCGCCCTCTCGGTCTTCGAGCGGCTGACGGCGCTCGCCATCGTGGCTCTGGCTGCAACCGGTCTGGTGCTGATCGCCGAAGGCCTCACGATCAAGGCGCGGGCCGCCGTCGGCACCGTTCTTCTCGACCGCGCCTTCGAGCGCGCGCTGGAAACCGGCGACGCCGAGCGGCCCTGGCCCTGGGCCGACACACGGGCGCTGGCACGCGTCAGTGTTCCCCGGCTCGGCACCAGCCGCGTCATTCTGGAAGATGTCAGCGGCGAGGCCCTGGCCTGGGGCGCGGGCCATGTCGGCGGCACCCCGCTGCCCGGCGACGCCGGAACCTCGGTGCTCGCCGCCCATCGCGACACGCATTTCGCCTTTCTGGGATCGCTTGAGGCCGGCGACCGGGTCGAGGTCCTGCGCGCCGATGGCCGGCTTGCGGTCTTCATTGTCGAGGGCCGCCGCATCGCCCGTTTCGACGCGCCCGATATCGACGTCCACAGCGACACGCCGCGTCTGGTGCTGTCGACCTGCTGGCCGCTCGATGCAACTGTCAGCGGCCCCTTGCGCCTCATCATCGAGGCGCACGCCGCCGAAGCCGACGCAAACGGGCCGCCGGCTCTCACCGACGACCCGCATGACATTCTCGCCGGGGCGCAGCCTCAGCGCATATAGGCCGGGATGTCCATCAGCCCGCTCGGGCTCATCCGGTCGATGCGGAAATCCACCTTGCGGCTGATCTCGCGCGTCTTGCCGAGCGGGGTGAACTTGTAGGCCGCCGCAAGCGCGGCCTTGCCCCAGAAGCCCGGCCCCGAAAGGGCGTGGGTCTGCGGGTTGAAGCCGAAGCGGCGCAGCACCCGGTTGCCGTAATGAGCGGCATAGGAACGGCGGATTTCATCGGTCCAGTGCTCGGTTGTCACCGAGACGTTGAGAACGCCGAGATTTTCCACCCGGTGCGGCCCGTTGAGCGCCCAGCTGGCCATCATTCCCGGTTCCAGGTCGATGACCCTGGCGTGCTGGTCGTACCACTCCTCGAAGTGGAACTCCTCTTCCGACTCCTGGGTGATGATCTTTTCCATCGCCTCTTTGGACAGGAACGGCGCCGTCGTCGGATAGACGTAAAGACGCTTGCGCCCGCGGATCTGCCACAGCGACTGGCCGGGGATGTCGGCATGGTAATAGGCCTGCGCCTCGGGCGAGGAAATCAGGATGCCGAGATTGGTCCGGAAGGGCCGGAACTCGGGCATATAGCCTTCCAGCTCGTCGAAAATCGTATCGAGCAGCGCCTTGTAGCGCGCATCCACCGCGCCGACGTCGCGCAGATTGATCCACATGCGCCCGTTGGCGATGGACTCGATCACATCCGTGCCGCGCGCCTCGCCGATCTCGCCCTCGCGCCAGAACCGCTTCTTCGCGCCGGGTTCGGCCATGTGGCAAAGGTCGTAGCGCTCCCGCGGATAGGCTTCGATCAACGCGCCCAGGGCTTCATTGGAAAACAGCGCATGCTCGTGAAGGCGATGCTTCAAGATGTTGGCATGACGCCCCCACAGGCTGGCATCGCGAGGCGTGAAATTCTCAAAAATAGGCATGTCGGTCATTCCCATCCCTCGGAATGTTGGTCCATGCCCCATCCATACGCGAGGAACCTCAAGACACCCTCGAAGCGACACTGAAAATCCTGCCCATTGCCGCAAGGTTCCGTTAACCCTTCGGCGGTTGCCGGATGACTTCAAACTCCCTAGATCGAAGGACAGTTTCAGGAGCATGCCCATGCCGCGCAAGACGACGCTGCCCGCCCTAGCCGTTGTTCTGGCAGCCATCGCCGGTCCCGCCGCCGCCGAATGCACGCTGGTCGCAACCCCCGTCACGCAGGGCCTTGCCCGCCCCTGGGGCATCGGCGTGCTCGGCGATGGACGCGTGCTGGTCACCGAACGCGGCGGCCGGCTCTCACTGATCGACCTTGCAAGCGGCGAAAGGCTTTCCGTAACCGGCACGCCGACCGTCTATGCGCAAGGTCAGGGCGGCCTCCTCGACATTGCCCCGGCGATCGATTTTGCCGACAGCGCCAGGGTCTATTTCACCTTCTCCGAAATCCGCGGCGTCGGACTGGCGGGCACCGCACTTGCAACCGCCACGCTGGGCGGCACCGAAAGCCGCCCGATGCTGGTGGATGTCGAAATTATCTTTCGCCAGTCGAACCCGACCGCATCGGACTATCATTTCGGCTCGCGCGTCGTGCCGGCTCCCGACGGAACGCTCTTCGTCACCATCGGCGACCGGGGCGAGGCCGAACGCGCCCAGGACCCCGAAGATCACGCCGGTTCGGTCCTGCATCTCAACGCCGA
>JAGRKQ010000243.1:6122-8915 GCA_020442235.1 Hyphomicrobiaceae bacterium
CCCGAGGCCGGCCGAAACTATGGCTGGCCGGTCATCTCCTACGGCGTGCACTACACCGGAGAGACCATCGGGCGCGGAACCGCGGCGGAAGGCTACGAGCAGCCCGTCTATTTCTGGGATCCCTCGATCGCGCCATCCGGTCTGGCGGTGCTGCGCTCACCGCTCTTTCCCGCCTTTGACGGCGACATTCTCGTCGGCGCCCTGAAGGACCAGCGCCTTGTCCGCCTCGACATGCACGGCGGCATGGTTCTGGGCGAAACCCATTATTTCATCGGCGAGTATGGGCGCATCCGCGATGTTGCGGTTGCCGAGGATGGCGCCATCCTCTTCGTGACCGACGAGGACACCGGCGCGCTCTATCGGGTCGTGCCCGAGGAAGGCATCTGTCGCACCCCATGACGGCCCGCCGGCGCATCCTCCTCGTGGCGGCGGCGCTTGTTGCCAGCCTGATCGTGGCGCCGTTCGTGGCGCCCGATACGCTTTGGCATCTTGTCGGCGGGCCTGCGGATCAGGGACCGGTCGATCTTGCGACCCTTGAAAGACGCGCCACGCCCAACGATGCGCTCGTCTGTCCGGATGGGGGATGCAGGGCGCAAAGCGACTTCCCCGCGCCGCGTTTCGACGTGCCCCCGGCCGCGCTGTTTGCCCGCCTCGTCGATGAAATCGAGGCCGATCCCGAAGCGTCGATCGTCGCCCGCGATGACGATGCCCTCAGCCTTCGCGCCGTTTATCGATCCCCCTTGATGGGCTTTCCCGACACGGTGCAGGCCGAGGTTCTGCCGGCCGAGACCGGCGCCACGCTGAGACTTTATTCGCGCTCTCTGATCGGACGATCCGATCTTGGCGCGAACGCCGCCCGGCTGCGCCGGCTCATCGACGCGCTGGCGCGCGCCCTGCCCGCCCTTTCCACCGCTTCGATTGCGCCCTTGTGACGCGAGGCGCTTCGGCGCAAGATCGCCCGACTCGCAAGGCAGACCCTTCGGAAGGAAAGACCATGCTGCGCCGTGCGGAACCCAGCGTCGATCTCGGCCTCGATCCGGCCACCATCCGCCATTTTGCCGAACTGGCGCGCCAGATCGCGACCCATGAAGAAATCGGCGGCGACAATCCGCACGAGATCGAATTCGACGATACGCGTCTGGAAGACCGCCACGCCCATCAAGGTCTTGCCGAGGAAGATTCCGACGACCTGACGGAAGAAGAACTGCGCGAATTGATCAACGACCTCAATGACGACGAGGCCGCGCATCTTCTCACCGTCTTCTGGATCGGCCGGGGCGATTTCGATGCCGGCGATTTTGACGAGGCACTGGAAGCGGCTGCCGAACGCCCGCGCAAGAAGCTTGCTTCCTATCTGCTTGCTGCCCCGATGCTGGCCGACCACCTCGAAGCCGGCCTCGATACGCTCGGCGTCTGAGCCCGCTCAAGGATCTCCATATTCCAGAAGCACCGGCACGATGAGGTCTTCCTCATCGTCGAGATGGCGTTCGAGCAGCCGCCCGAAGCCGAGAAGATGCCGGTGAAATCCGGCCGCCATGTCGATCAGCTTGCCGCCGTCGCGCGGTCCGGTCAGCGCCTCGCGCGTCGCCGTGATGAGATCGATCAGATGGCCGTCCAGCGCTTCGTGGTCGGCATCGAGAATGTCGAAACCGCGCACCAGCCGTCGGTCGCGATCCCGCAGGATCGGGAAATACTGGGCATCCTCGATCATGTGATGACCGTGCAGTTCGCTGACCTGCATCTGGGCAAGACGGGCCAGACGCGGATGCCAGTCCTCACCGGAAAGCTCCCGGTCGAGGACCGCCTGCGCATCCGCCGTCAACGCCAGCTGGATGCGCCGGAAGAGCAGATGCCGGTCGAGCCAGTAGGCCGACAATCCATGGAAATGGGCATTCTGCCCCCAGTCGGCGCGCGGATGTTGTTCCAGAAGAACACGCAGCGCATCGGGCAGCCCCTGCCGCTCGGAAAGCTTCAGCCCCGGCTCGACCACAACGCTCATAAGCCGTCCCTTCTCGCGTCCGGACCCGCCCGCCGCGGAGCTAAGTATATTTACGGCCGGGCGCAGATCGCAAGGCATGACCGCACAGCAGCATCGGGCGATGTCTTTTCCGTCATGCACAAAGCAGACAGGGCCGTTGCTGCCGCGCTCTTCCCCTTTTGTTCCCGTTCCGCCATAGTGCCCGCATGGCCAGATCACCCCGCAAGACAACGCCCCCGAAGACGAACGACCCGGACGGCTTCGGCGAAGCACCGCAGGCCGGTTTCGATGCCGCATCCGCCGTGCCGGAAGGCATCGCCTCGAAATTCCTGCGCGATCTGGAACAGGCCGAAGACGCCCTTCCCGATGCGCCGCCTGCCCGCGCCAGAGGGACGGACCAACTGTCAGAAAAGCCTTCTGGCGCAAAAACTTCTGGAGCCAGGACTGCTGCCGCCAGGACGGCGCGCGGCGTCTCCATGGGCGCGACGCGCGATCCGAAGGCCCGCGCCGCAGGCGGGCTCAATCCCGTCGCCGGCCTCGACATCAGCCTGGAGGACGCGGGAAACCTGCCACAATCCGGCGTCACCGCGACCGTCGAAGCGCTGAAGGCGCTCATCGAGACAGGCCGGCCGGAGTTTCTTGACGGCAGCTGGGTGCCGCATCGCCCACCCCGGCCTGAAAAGTCCGAGGGCGGCGTTCCGCTGAAGATCGAATCCGAATTCACCCCGCGCGGCGACCAGCCCCAGGCCATCGCCGAGCTTGTCGAGGGGGTGAACAACGGCGAGGCGACGCAGGTGCTGCTCGGCGTTACCGGC
>JAGRKQ010000244.1 GCA_020442235.1 Hyphomicrobiaceae bacterium
CATCGTGTAGCCGATGGCGATGAGCCCGTAGATCGAGCCCAGTGCCAGCCCATTGATGAGCTGCTGGAGAAAATACTCCACTGTTCGCCCCTCGTTTTTGCCCCATCTTTATGGGGTCGGACGCGTTGATCGCGCCTCGCCTCGTCCTTTAGAACGAGATACCAAGTCGACTATGCTTGGCAAGCGCAGGCGACGTGCAATCGACACGAAACCGCACAAAGCCACCCGGGAACAGGACCGACGCGTGCAATCAGTGGAAAACACTCCCCGCCATTTTGCCCCGCCGGTGGATGACGCCCTCTTCCGCGAGGCGATGAGTCGCGTCGCCGCGTCCGTGCATGTGATCGCGACCGACGGGCCGGCCGGGCTTGCCGGCATGACTGCCACGGCCGTGCAGTCGGTCAGTGACGCACCGCCGACGCTTCTTTGCTGCCTCAACATGAAAAGCCGCACCCGCGCCGTGCTTCAGGCCAATGGCGCCTTTTCGGTCAATGTGCTTGCCGCCGATCAGGAAGACGCTTCGGAAATCTTCGCCGGACGGCGCGGCCTGGAAGGCGCAGGCCGTTTTGCCCCGCTCGACTTCGCCCGGACGGGCAGCGGTCAGCCGGCCTTGTCCGGCGCTCTGGCGGTTTTCGACTGCCACATCGCCGAAGCCGAGGCGATCGGCTCGCACCTGGTCGTCTTCGGTCACGTCAAGGCGATCACGCTCGGCACGCCCGGCCCGGCGCTGGTCTATCGCGGGCGCGCCTATCACGGGCTGTGATGACGATGACGGCCGCGGGACACGCCATTTCAGCCGGGCCGAACAACGCGCTCACCGATGTCGAAGGCATTCTCGTCGGTCATGCGGACAATGCCGCAGCCCGCACAGGCACCAGCGTCATCCTGTTCGAGGAGCCAGCCACCGCTTCGGTCTCGGTCATGGGCGGGGCGCCGGGCACGCGCGAGACCGATCTTCTTCGGCCGGACAACACCGTGGAGCGCATCGACGCCCTTGTCCTTTCCGGCGGATCGGCCTTCGGCCTTGCCGCCGCCGATGCGGTGATGCGTGCACTGGCCGAAGGCGGACGCGGTTTTGCCATCGGACCGCACAAGGTGCCGATCGTCCCGTCTGCGATCCTTTTCGACCTGATGAATGGCGGCGAGAAGACTGGCCATGAAGCGCTTTACGGACCGCTCGGCCTTGCCGCGCTGAATGCCGCCTCGGCATCCGAACAGCGCTGCGGCTCCATCGGCGCCGGGCGCGGGGCCCTGACGGCACGCATCAAGGGCGGCGTTGGGACAGCCTCCGAAATCCTGGGGCAGACAAGAATTGCCGCCCTCGTCGCGGTCAATGCGCTGGGAAGCCCGCTCATCGGCCAGACGCGCCATTTCCATGCCGCCGCCTTCGAGATCGGCGACGAGTTCGGCGGCCTCGGGTTCCCCGCGCCCCTGCCCGCCGATGCCGCCGAAACGCGGCTTAAGGGCACCGTCTCCGGCAGCGGTCCGACCGCGACCACCATCGGCCTTGTCGCCACCGATGCAAGGCTCACCAAGGCACAATGCCGGCGCCTGGCGGTTGCCGGACAGGACGGACTGGCGCGCGCGCTCTTTCCCGCCCACACCGTGCTCGACGGCGACACCGTCTTCGCGGCGGCAACGGGCCGGGGGCCGGCTCCCGCCGACCCGCACGCATTGATGCATCTGGAGGCTGCCGCCGCGCGCGTCATGGCGCGGGCCATCGCGCGGGCGGTTTTTCACGCCGAACCGGAAGAGGGCGACCGGGTCCCGGCCTGGAAAAATCTCTGAGCCCTGTCGGTGAACCCTATTCGGCCGCGACCGCCGGGACCGGCTCATCGAGCCGGGCAAAAAGATCGCCGCGACGCGCCCTCGCCTTCTCGACATTGGCTTCCTTGACCGGCCCATAGCCGCGCACCGCATCCGGCCAGCGCGCCATCTCGACGAGCAGCCCGTAAGGCGCCGCGCCGATGGCCGCCTCGATGCGGTCGAGATCAGCCTCGTAATCGGCCAGAAGCTGCCGCTCCATGCGCCGCTCCGCCGTTCTGGAGAAGACATCGAGCATCGAGCCGCGCAGCCCCTTCAGGGCCGACATCGCCCGGAACAGCGTGAAGACCCAGGGCCTGAAACGGCGCTTCTCCGGCCGTCCCGTATCCGGGTCCATGCGCGACAGAAGCGGCGGCGCGAGGGCGACGGAAACCTTGCCCTTGTCGCCAAAGGTCGCCTCAAGCGAACGCCGGAATTCGGGCGCCGCATAAAGCCGCGCGACCTCCCATTCGTCCTTGATGGCCATCAGCTTGTAGAGCATCTCGGCAACCGTGCGCGTCAGGCGCAGTCCGCCGCCTGCGCCATCGGCTGCATCGCGCGCCTGGATGCGGTCGATGCGGCGGCGGAAGCGGTCGGCATAGGCGCCATCCTGATAGGCGGCGAGTTCGCGCGTGAGGAAGGCGATCCGCTCGTCCAGCGGCATCGGCTCCTGCGCTTTCGCCGGCGCAACCAGCGCCTCGACGGCCGAGCGGTCGGCCTGAAGCGCCCGGCCGAGATGCAGCGCGGCAAGATTGTTCTTCACCGCCGCGCCATTGAGCCGGATGGCCGTCTCAATGGCATCGAGCCCGACCGGAAGGACACCGGCCTGCACCGCCATGCCGATCAGGATCATGTTGGTGTAGATCGTGTCGCCGAGAAGCTTTTCGGCAATCCGCGCGACATCCTCCACCCGCGCCTCGCGCGAGGCATCGCGGATCGTGCCGGCAAGCCGCAGCGCATCGAAGCTGAGGGTCTGGAAGCGCACGAACTCCGCCGTCGGCGAGACAACGCCATTGGCGAAGCTTGCCGTGCGTTCCGGATGCAGGAGCGACAGCGTGGGCGCCTGCGCCGAGACCAGAAGATCGGACGCGATCAGGACATCGGTCGAGGCAATCGGAATGGTCGGGCCGTTGATCGCGCGCCCATGCGGCGAAAAGCGCACATAGCTCGTCACCGGCCCGCCCTTCTGCGCAAGGCCCGTCATGTCGAGGGTCAGGGTTTCCAGTCCCTCGATATGCGCCGCCATGGCCAGCACCGCCGCCGAGGTCGTGACCCCCATGCCGCCGACGCCGCAGATCATCAGATTGTAGCTTTCCTCGATGGCGCGGGCCTGCGGTGCGGGAAGCCCCGCGCAAAGCCGTTCAAGATCGGCCCCGCCCTTCGCCGCACGCACCGGCTCGGCTCCCTCCACCCACACAAAGCTCGGGCAGAAGCCTTTGACGCAGGAAAAATCCTTGTTGCAGCTCGACTGGTTGATGACGCGCTTCTGGCCGAAATCGGTCTCGAGCGGTTCCACCGAAAGGCAGTTGGACTGCACCGAACAATCGCCGCAGCCCTCGCAAACGCGCGGATTGATGAAAAGCCGCCTGGCCGGGTTCTCGTAGGTGCCCTTCTTGCGGCGGCGGCGCTTTTCCGCNNCCGCCGCGCAGGTCTGGTCATAGACGAGCGCCGTCACGCCGGGCGTCGCGGCCAGGTCCTGTTCGATGGCGATGAGCTTCTTGCGATGCTCGACCGAAACACCCGGCGCCAGCATCAGCCCGGAATGATAAAGCTCCGGCCGTTCCGACAGGACGATGATGCGCTTCACGCCCTCGGCATCGAGCTGCCGCGTGAGGCGCGGCACGTCGAGCGTGCCGTCCACCGACTGGCCGCCGGTCATCGCCACCGCATCGTTGTAGAGCAGCTTGTAGGTGATGTTCACATTCGCCGCGACGGCCTGGCGGATCGCCATGAAGCCGGAATGGAAATAGGTGCCGTCGCCGAGATTGGAGAAGACATGCGCCGTTTTCTCGAACGGTGCCTTGCCGACCCACTGGATGCCCTCGCCGCCCATATGGCTGAGCCCGTCGGTCGAGCGCCCGGAAAGCTCGCTCATCGCATGACAGCCGATGCCGGCAAGCGTGCGCGCCCCCTCCGGCACATTCGTCGAGGTGTTGTGCGGGCAGCCCGAGCAGAAATAGGGCGAGCGCTTGGCATCCGTTCCATGCCCGGTCGCCCAGGTCGTCTGGTCGAGCAGCCGCCGTTCGACGGCCCGCATTTCCGGGTCGTTGGCCGCTTCCGGCAAAAAACCCATCAGCGCATGCACGATGTCGGCCGAAGACAGTTCCTTGGTGTCCGGCAGGAAGGGAACCCCTTCGGGCGTCGCCTTGCCATAGATGCGCGGGCGGATGCCGTCCGGCGCGTGATAAAGGATGTCCTTGACCTGCGGCTCCAGGAAAGGCCGCTTGTGCTCGACGATCATCAGCCGCTCGGCCTGCCGGGCGAAGGCGGTCAGTCCGATCGGCTCCAGCGGCCAGGAGACCGCCACTTTCCACACGCCAATGCCGAGAAACCGCGCCCGCCGCTCGTCGATGCCCAGAAGCTCGAAGGCCTGCAACAGGTCCCGGTAGGCCTTGCCAGTGGCCACGAAGCCGTATTGCGGCACCTTGGCGCCGAAGGCGACCCGGTCCAGCGCATTGGCCCGCGTATAGGCCCTGACGGCGGGAATCCGCAGCTCGCGCATCGTCGTTTCGAAGACGAGCCGGTTGGACAGAAGCGTGGTGTTGTTGAGCTGCGTTTCGCGGCGCGGGTCCCGGTCGCCCGCCGGGCGCACCAGCCGCAGCCGCTCCGGCGTCACGTCGATGATGCCGGAGGAATCCATCGTGTCGGCCAGCGCGATCAACCCGACCCAGAGGCCGGCAAAGCGCGACAGCTCGTAACCGTGAATGCCGAAGTCGAGAACGTCCTGCAGGTCGGACGGATTGAGCACCGGAATTTCCGCATCATAGAAGGCAAATTCCGACTGGCAGGCGACCGTCGATGACTTGGCCAGATGATCGTCGCCCGCAACCGCCAGAACGCCGCCATGACGGTGGGTGCCGGACATATTGGCGTGCTTGAAGACATCGCCCGACCGGTCAACGCCCGGCGCCTTGCCATACCAGAGGCCGAAGACGCCATCATAATCGCTCTCGCCGGAGAGCCCCACCTTCTGCGAACCCCAGACGGCGGTGGCGGCCAGATCCTCATTGACGCCGGGCTGGAAATGAATGTCTGAGGCCCCGACATGACGCCGCGCGGCGACAAGCTGCGTATCGAGCCCGGCCAGCGGCGAGCCGCGATAGCCGGAAACGAAGCCGCCGGTCTTGAGGCCATGGTCGCGATCGCGTCGCGCCCTGTCGAGCAGCACACGCACGATGGCCTGAATGCCGGTCAGGTAAACCCGCCCGTCATGCGCGGTGTATTTGTCCTCAAGCGAAATTTCGCGCTCGACGATGCCCATGCGGCCTCCCGGATCGGCCCGCCGTTCCCGGATGCCGTCGGGTCGGCAAGCCATCATTTTCAGTCAGACTAACATAGCATCGCGCCAAGGCACATTCCGTCCTCTTTTCACGGCTGGCGAAATAGGCAAGGATCATTCAGTCCAGAACAACCTGGAAACAGGAATGAACGATCTCGATGAAGCCGATATCCGCATCCTCATGGCCCTGCAGGAGGATGCCTCGCGTTCCGTGGCCGACATCGCCCGCGCCGCCGGCATGGCCCAGACGCCCTGCTGGCGCAGGCTCAAGCGGCTGAAGGAAACCGGAACGGTGAAGGCCGTCACCGCACTGATCGACCGCGAAAGCGTCGGGCTGGAATTCTGCGCCTATGTCTTCGTCAAGCTGGGCCTTCCCAACCGCACGAATATGGAGCGTTTCGACACCATGGTGCGGGGCTGGCCGGAGGTTCTGACCTGCGAGCGCATCACCGGCGCGGTCGATTATCTGCTCAAGGTGGTGACCGTCGACATGAAGGCCTATGACCGCTTCCTGACGATGCGCCTGCTCGACAACGACATCGTTTCCGATGTTCAGTCGCGCATCGTCGTTTCGACGATCAAGGACACCGCACACCTGCCGCTTCACACGGCACCGCGCGGCTGACGCAACCCGGACCGCGATGCGCCTTCGCAATCCCCTTGCCCTTCTCGGGTCTCACGCGCGGCTTGCCGTGGCGCTGTCGCTTCTTGCCGGCCTGGCCCTGCCGGACCTTGCCGCCACGGTGCGCCCCTATCTCGGGGTGCTGATCTTTCTTTTGCTGCTGCTTGCCTTCCTGCGCATCGGCTTCGGGCCGCTCTTTGCCGAAACGCAGCGCCCGCGCGCCGTCTTCATCGCCGTTCTTCTGGCGCAGCTTGTTCTCCCCCTCCTCGCTTTGCTCACGCTCGGCCCTACCGGCTTTGGCGAAACCCTGCCCT
>JAGRKQ010000245.1:0-453 GCA_020442235.1 Hyphomicrobiaceae bacterium
GTCAACGGCTTCGTCAAGGAGGTGCTTCAGCACCTGCCGATGGAATTCATGGTCGAGACCCAGAAGCTGATCGGCATTTCTCTCGAAGGGAGCGTCGGCTGATGGCCGGGCAGAAGGACAGGACCGGGACGGTGCGTCTTGCCGGTGCGGCGTCCATCCTTCTGGCCTGCGTGATCGGTTATTTCCTCGATCCGCTCGGTGATCCGCTGCTTTCAGCGGGCATTCTGGGCGCGGTCGCGGGGTTCAGTTTTGCCGTGCGAGGTCTGTTTCGGCGCGGTTGAGAAAGATCGGGGCGAGCGCCCTTCAAGAGAATGCGAAGGCCGCCAGGCCGCAAACAAGGGAACGACTGTGATGCTGGAGATCAGGAACCTTCACGCCCGCATCGCCGAGGACGGCACGGAGATCCTGAAGGGGATCGACCTTTTGGTGCCGAAGGGCGAGGTGCACGCGATC
>JAGRKQ010000245.1:481-2761 GCA_020442235.1 Hyphomicrobiaceae bacterium
GTGCTCGCCGGCAAGGAAGACTATGAGGTCACCGAAGGCGAAGTGCTGCTCGACGGCGAGAACATCCTTGAGATGGCAGCCGATGAGCGGGCTGCCGCCGGTGTCTTCCTGGCCTTCCAGTATCCGATCGAGATACCGGGCGTTGCGACCATGACCTTCCTCAAGGCGGCGCTCAACGCGCAGCGCAAGGCGCGCGGCGAAGCGGAGCTTTCCGTGCCGGAATTCATGAAGACGGTGCGCGAGGCGGCCGGCAAGCTCAACATCACGCCCGAGATGCTGAAGCGACCGCTCAATGTCGGCTTTTCCGGCGGTGAGAAGAAGCGCAACGAGATCCTTCAGATGGCGCTTTTGCAGCCGAAACTCGGCGTTCTCGACGAGACCGATTCCGGGCTCGACATCGATGCGCTGAAGATCGTTTCCGAGGGCGTCAATGCGCTGCGCGGCCCGGATCGCTCCTTCCTCGTCATCACCCACTACCAGCGACTGTTGAACTACATCCAGCCGGACCGTGTGCACGTGCTTTCCGCCGGGCGGATCGTGACGTCGGGCGGGCCGGAACTCGCGCTGGAACTGGAAGCCAATGGCTATGCCGATGTCATCGGCGCTGCGGCCTGAGGGGACGGGGATGACCAATCTTTCCCGTGCCCGAAGTGAGGCGGAAACGCAGTTGCGCAGCCTGTTCGATGCAGCCTTGCCGCATCTTGCCGGCGATGCTGCGGCCCGCGAGGCCGCGCTTTCGGCCGTCGAGGCCGCCGGTCTGCCGACCCGGCGGGTCGAAGCCTTCAAATATACCGATCTGCGGGCCCTGATCCGCTCCCTTGCGCCTCTGGCCGGGGCGGCGGGAACTGTCGCGCTGCCCGATCCTTTGCTGGAAGGGGCCTGCCGCATCGTTCTGGTCGACGGGGCGTATCACGCCGGGCTTTCCTCGCCGGGTCTTGCGGGTCTCACGGTGACGCCGCTCGCCGAGGCGCTGCGGTCCGGCGATGCCGCTGTCAGCGTGCCGGAAGACGGTGCGCGGGTCATCGAACGGCTCAATGCGGCCTTCGCCGGCGATGGCGTCGTCCTCGCGGTTGAAGCCGGGGCGGTCATAGAGACGCCGGTCGAAGTCCTGCACATCGCAACGCAGGCCGCCTCCAGCTTTGCCCGTGTCGAGTTGCGTGTCGGTGCCGGTGCATCGGTCGAGGTCGTGGAGCGCTTCGTCGGCGAGGCCGGGGCCTTGCAACGCAATGCCGTGACGCGCGTTGCCCTTGATGCAGGCGCATCAGCCGAAATCCTGCGGGTTCAGGACGAAAACCAGGGCGCCACCCATCTCGGCGTTGTCGATGCGCAGATGGAGGCCGAGGCGCGCTTTGGCCTCGTTCATGTCGCGCTTGGCGGCGCTCTGTCGCGGGTCGAGACACGGCTTCGGTTTTGCGGTGAGAACGGCGAGGCAAAGCTCGGCGGACTGACCTACCTGACCGGGCGCCAGCATGGCGATCACACGCTCGTCGTTGAGCATGCCGTTGCGAATTGCAACAGCCGCGAACTCTTCAAGTCAGCGATCGACGGGCGGGCGAAGTCGATCTTCCAGGGCAAGATCATCGTTTCCCAGGATGCGCAGAAGACCGACGGCCAGATGGGCGCACATGCGGTTCTTCTGTCGGAAGACGCCGAGGCTGTGTCCAAGCCGGAGCTGGAAATCTTCGCCGATGATGTGGTTTGCGCCCATGGTGCGACCGTCGGCGCGCTGGATGACGACCTTCTGTTCTATCTTCTGGCGCGCGGCATTCCGCGCAAGGAGGCCGAACGCCTCTTGTTGATGGCGTTTCTTGCCGAGGCCTTCGAACTGATCGAGAACGAGGCCCTGCGCGAGGCGGTTGGCCACCTCATCGAAGAGCGGCTTTCTGCCCGCTGATTCCGGAGCGACGATCCATGGCCTATGATGTCGAAGCGGTGCGGTGCGACTTTCCGATCCTGTCGCGCCTCATTCACGGCAAGCCGCTCGTTTATCTCGACAACGGTGCCTCGGCGCATAAGCCGCTCGCCGTTCTCGAGCGCATCGATGCCATGTATCGCCAGCATTACGCCAATGTGCATCGCGGGCTGCACACGCTCTCCAACGAGGCGACGGAAGCCTATGAGGCGGCGCGCCAGACCGTGGCGCGCTTCCTGGGGTCGGCCTCCAGCAACGAGGTGGTCTTCACGCGCTCGGCCACCGAGGCGATCAACATCGTTGCCCGCGGACTGGGGGCTCGCCTTGAAGCCGGCGACGAGGTGGTGCTCTCGATCATGGAGCACCAT
>JAGRKQ010000029.1:0-3660 GCA_020442235.1 Hyphomicrobiaceae bacterium
CAGCGCACCAAGGTCAAGGGCATGTTCGTCGATCCGGCGCAGATCGCGGCGGTGGAAAAACGCCACCCGGAAGTGCTGCGCGCGCGGCTGATCGTCGACCGCAAGGACGAGCAGGACGTGATGATCCTGCGCATCGAGACGGAAGCCGGCGAGGGGCTTGGCGATGCGGTTGGCGCAACGCTGAAGGAACTCACCGGCCTCAAGGGTGCGGTGGAGCGCGCCGTTCCCGGCTCGCTGCCCAATGACGGCAAGGTCATTGACGACATCCGGCCGGCGGTGACCGGGTAGGGTCGTCGAAAGGTGCTTTCATAAATCAGAGCTGCGCATTTTTGTGCGCACATTAATTATTGATGCCGGCAATGAATCTCTATACAGTCATTGTCAGGCAGGCCGTTGCGGATGGACATTGAGTTCGACGACGAAAAATCTGCGAACTGTCGCGAGAAACGTGGCTTCGGTTTTGAGATTGCCGAACGGTTCGAGGCTGTGGTTGTCGAGCACGACACCCGTTCCGATTACGGCGAAGCACGGTTCCGGGCTTTCGGCTTCATCGACGGGAAGAAATTCTGCCTCGCCTTTACGCCGCGCCATGGCAGGGTCCGGGTGATCAGCTTGCGGCAGATGCACGATAAGGAGGCCCGCAAGTATGGCTTCTGAGAAGAAAAAGCCGGATCCGTTTCTGGTCGATGCCGAAACGGCGCCGTTGACGGATGAGGAAACCGGGCGTCTTCGACCTGCCACGGACGTGTTCAGGGAACTGGGATTGCCGGCGCCACGCCCTGTTGGAAGGCCGAAGGCGGACAATCCGAAAGAGCGGATTTCTCTTCGCGTCAGCCCGCAAACCCTTGCTGCTTTCAAGGCAACCGGGAAAGGGTGGCAAACCCGGATGGACGAAGTCCTGACCCGCGCCGTCAAAAACGGCAAGGTCGGGGGCTGACCCTTACCGCCTCAGTTCGATGCGCCCGTCCAGCGCCGGCGCGTAGGTTCCGGCGTTGCGCAGGAACACCATGACGTCATTGGCCATCAGCTTGGCGTCCTCCTCGCGCAGGATGCGCGGAGCCTCGGTGAAGACCGAATAACCGTCGCCGCCGCGGCCCATATAGTCGTTGGTGGCGACGCGGTAGGTCGCGGCCGGATCGAGCGGCGTGTCGCCGACGCGCGCTTCAACGATGCGGCTTCCGGGCTCACGGGTCAGGTCGACGACAATGCGCATGCCGGAGATCTGCGGGAACCGGCCCTGTGCGTCCTCGACCCGCGAAAAGCCGTTCTCAAGCGCTTCCAGAACATCGGCGCCGCTCAGCTCGATCATGATGTTGACGTTGCCGAAGGGCAGTTCGGAAAGGACGTCGCGCCGGGTCAGTGCCGTGCCGGCGGGATAGAGCCTGTCGGCACGGATGCCGCCGCCATTGGTGATGGCGATGTCGGCGCCGGTTGCCGCGCGCATCGCATCGGCGACGAGATTGCCCATCGTCGCCTCGCTGCCGCGAACGCTGGCGCGGCGGGAATCAAGCTCCGCCGACAGCGTGGCGAGTTCCACGTCCAGCTCTTCGGAAAGCTCGGCGTTGTAGCCGTCGATCAGGGCCTGCACATCGGCTGCCGGCGCAAGACCGGTGGTGTCGATGGGGCGGAAATTCGGCCACCAGCGCACACGCCGGCGCCCGTCGGCTTCGCTGACCGAGAAGTTGATGTCGATGGCGGTGACGTATTCGGCTTCCTCGCCCGATTCCACCAGCGCGGTGCGTCCGTCGAAGAAGATCATCAGGTCGTGATCGTCGCCGGAAAGGACAAGGTCGAAGGCGCGCGTCTCGACCAGCTGGCGATCCTGCTCGCGGTTGGCATGGGCGACGGCGACGATGAACTCGGCTCCGGCCTCGCGCAGGGCGCGGGCCGCCGTCACCCCGGTTTCGATCGTGTCGGAAAAGGTCAGCGTGCCGGGTGAGGACTTGACCGGGCTGTCATCGGCGGTGAGACCGACGATGCCGATCCGCACCCCGGCCATCTCGACAAGGCGCGTGTCCTCGAAACCCTCCAGCGGCGCGCCTTCGGAATCGCGCATGTTGGCGGCCATTTCGGTGCCGTCGAGTTCGGCCATGCGGGCGCGGAACACGGCCTCGCCGAAATCGAACTCATGGTTGCCGGGCACGACGACATCCGGGCCGATGGCGTTGAGCAGGGCAACGATGTGCTCGCCCTCGTCGAAGCCGGAGAGCAGCGAGGGCGAGAGGAAGTCGCCGGCCAGAACGACAAGGGTCGAAGGGTTGGCGGCGCGCTCAGCGGCGGCAACGGCGGCGAGCCGGCCGAACCCGCCGCGCGGGGCGTCGTTGTCGACCTTGTAGATGTCGTTGGCGAGAACGAAGGTAACGCGTGCCTCCTGCGCCCAGGCGGGCGTCAGGGCGGCAAGCGTCAGGAACCCGGCGGCAACAAGCGATTTCAGCGCCATGATCGATCTCCCCGAAACGGCATCTTTTCCCGCCCTCTGCGGTGGACAAGCCGGAGCGTCTCACTAAGTTGGCGCAGGACCGCGTTCTTTGCCAGAGCGATCTCTTCACACCCGACCGGACAGTTTGATGACACGCCACGAAACCCCGCTGATCCCGCCACATGTCTCACCCATGCGGCTGCCTACGGAGCATCCGCCGGTGAAGGCCGGCAAGGTCGGCGTGCTTCTGGTCAATCTCGGCACGCCCGAGGGCACGAGCTACTGGCCGATGCGGCGCTATCTGGCCGAGTTCTTGACCGACAAGCGGGTGATCGAGTGGCCGAAGGCGCTGTGGTATCCGATCCTTTACGGCATCGTTCTGATGACCCGGCCCGGCCGCAAGGGCAAGGATTACGCGACGATCTGGAACACCGAGAAGGATGAGAGCTTCCTGCGCACCTATACCCGCTCGCAGGCCGAGCAGCTGGCAGGCGTCCATGCCGGCGATCCGCGCATCGTCGTCGACTGGGCCATGCGCTACGGCAATCCCTCGATCCCGTCGCGGCTCGAGGCGCTGAAGGCCGAAGGCTGCGAGCGCATCCTCATCTATCCGCTCTATCCGCAATATGCCGCCTCGACGACCGCCACCGTCAACGACAAGGCCTTCGAGGCGCTGATGGCGATGCGCTGGCAGCCGGCCATTCGCACCGTGCCGCCCTATCACGACGATCCGGTCTATATCGACGCGCTCGCCACTTCGATCGAAACGCATCTCGCCGGGCTCGACTTCGAGCCGGAGGTGGTGCTCGCCTCTTTCCACGGCATTCCGCAGAGCTACTTCCACAAGGGCGACCCCTATCACTGCCAGTGCCAGAAGACGGGCCGTCTCCTGCGCGAGCGGCTCGGCTGGGACGAGACGAGGCTGAGGGTCACCTTCCAGTCGCGCTTCGGGCCGGAAGAATGGCTTCAGCCCTATACCGACAAGACGGTGGAGCAACTCGCCAAGGACGGGGTGAAGCGCATCGCCGTGCTGACGCCCGGCTTCGTCTCCGATTGCCTGGAAACGCTTGAGGAAATCGCCGGCGAAGCCGGTGAAATCTTCCTGCACAATGGCGGCGAGCGCTTTTCCTTCATCCCCTGCCTCAATGACGGTGCCACCGGCATGAAGGTGATCGAGGCGATGGTGCGGCGCGAACTTCAGGGCTGGGTCTGACCCAACCTGTCTGACCGTCTTTGTCATC
>JAGRKQ010000029.1:3773-10220 GCA_020442235.1 Hyphomicrobiaceae bacterium
TTTTCAGGTTTCGACATCGCCGTCATCGTCGCGGTCATCGTTGTCATCGTCATTCTCTTCTCGGCGATCAAACAGGTGCCGCAGGGCTTCAACTACACGGTCGAACGCTTCGGCCGTTATACCGGCACGCTGTCTCCGGGCCTCAACGTCATCGTGCCGCTGTTCGACAAGGTCGGCGCCAAGATCAACATGATGGAACAGGTGCTCGACGTGCCGAGCCAGGAGGTCATCACCAAGGACAACGCCACGGTGATGGTCAACGGCGTCACCTTCTATCAGGTGCTGGACGCGGCGCGCGCGGCCTATGAGGTCGCCGGCCTGCAACGCGCGATCACCGCGCTCACCATGACCAACATCCGCACCGTGATGGGCTCGATGGACCTTGATGAGCTTCTGTCCAACCGCGACGAGATCAACGGCCGCCTGCTGCGCGTCGTCGACCATGCCGTCGATCCCTGGGGCGTGAAGATCACCCGCATCGAGATCAAGGACATCGATCCGCCGCGCGACCTCGTCGATTCCATGGCCCGCCAGATGAAGGCCGAACGCGACAAGCGCGCCTCGATCCTGGAAGCCGAAGGCATGCGGCAGGCGGAAGTCCTCAAGGCGGACGGCGAGAAGCAGGCGCAGATCCTGGAAGCCGAGGGCCGGCGCGAGGCGGCCTTCCGCGACGCCGAGGCGCGCGAGCGTCTTGCCGAAGCCGAAGCCAAGGCGACGAGCCTGATGTCGGATGCCATCGCCAGCGGCGACGTTCAGGCGATCAATTATTTCGTCGCCGAGAAATATGTGAAGGCGCTGGGCCAGCTCGCGGCATCGCCGAACCAGAAGGTGCTGATGCTGCCGCTGGAAGCGGCCTCGCTGATGGGCACGGTCGCCGGCATCGGCGAGATCGTGCGCGAAACCTTCGGAGAAGATGGCGCCAAGCCGGCCCGCCGCGGCGGCGTTCCGGTCGTCGGCTCGCGCGGGGGAGACGGGCAATGATTGCTGAACTCGTCAACGCGCTTGGCAGCTGGAGCTGGTTTGTCCTCGGCCTCGTGCTGCTCGGTCTGGAAGTGGTCGTTTCCGGCACCTTCCTTCTGTGGTTCGGCCTTGCCGCCCTGGTTGTCGGGTCCGTCGCGCTGATGGTGGACCTCGGCTGGCAGGTGGAACTCGTCGCCTTCGGCGTGCTCTCGATCGTCTTCCTCGTTCTCGGGCGGCGCTTCATGAAGGCGCGGGTGCGTGAGGAGGTCGATCCGGCCCCTGGCCTCAACATGCGCGGTGCGCGCCACATCGGGCACACCCTGACGCTGAGCGAGCCGCTGACCGGCGGGGAAGGGCGCACCAAGATCGGCGATACGCTGTGGCGCATTGCCGGGCCGGATCTCGCCGAAGGCGTGAAGGTGAAGGTCGTCAGCGCGGAAGGTGCGCTGCTGCACGTCGAGCCGGTCTGACCTTTACAGGCCGTGGCTCGGCGGCACCGGCGGGGCTTCGGCCATGAGAAGGATCGAAATCCGCCGGTTCGCCGCCAGATAGGGGTCGTTGGCAAAGAGCGGCTGCGTGTCGGCCATGCCGACGACCGAATGGAACCGATCCGAGGGAATGCCGTATTCGCCGAGAAGGCGGCGCGCGGTGTTGGCCCGGTCGGCGGAAAGTTCCCAGGCGCCGTAACCCGGATTGACGCTTTCCGGCGTAGCCGTGGTGTGGCCGGTGATGCGGATGCGGTTCGGCATCTGGGCGATCACCGGAGCCATGGCGGCCAGCAGCAGGCGGGTCGCCTCGAAGGGGTATTTCGACCCTTCCGGGAACATCGAGCGGCCTTCCTGATCGATCAGCTGGATGTTGAGGCCTTCCTCGGTCTCTTCCATGATGATGTTTTCGGAAAGCTCTGTGATCTCCGGCAGTTCTTCCCAGGCCTGACGCAGCGAGGCGGCGGCGGTGGCGAACTGGCGCGGGATTTCCACCTCGCTCATCTCGATGTCGTGGGTGTTGGCTTCCGGCCCCTGGCGGGTGCGCAGATCCTGCTGCTCGGCGGCATAATCGGTGTCGGAATCGTCGGAGATGATGCCGACCTGGCGCAGGAAGTCGCGCAAGGGGGCGCCCTCGATCTCGATCATGCCGGCCTTGCGGCTCTCGGTCTGGATGCCGAAGGCCTCACGCATGGAGCCGGCGACGACCTGAAGCTTCTGCTGATCCTGAATGGAAAAGGAGATGATGAGGACGAAGAAGCAGACGAGCAGCGACATCAGGTCCGCGAAGGTGACCAGCCATTCCGGAGCGCCGCCGCCACCGCCTTGCTGTTTCTTGGCCATCGCGGGGCGTTCCTATGCCGCCTGCAACTGGGCGCGGTGCTTTTCAGGCAGATAGGCCAGCAGCATTTCGCGGATCAGCGTCGGGCTCTTGTTTTCACGCACCTGCGTCACGCCGTCGATGATCAGCGTCAGGTTGATCTCTTCGGAGCCCTGCTTGGCCATCAGCTTGTCGTAGACGGGAAGGCAGATGACGTTGGAAATGAGCGCGCCGTAGAGCGTCGTCAGAAGGGCGATGGCCATGGACGGGCCGATGGTCGAGGGATCGTCCATGGTGGCGAGCATCTGCACGAGACCGACCAGCGTGCCGATCATGCCGAAGGCCGGGGCGGAATCGCCGAGCGCCTTGAAGAAGCGCTGGCCGTCGACGAGGCGTTCCAGATAGAGGTCGCGTTCGCGCTCCAGGCTCTCGCGCACGAAGTCGACGTCGTAACCGTCGGTGACATATTGCACGCCCTTGGCCAGCATCGGGTGCGAGACCTCGACATTTTCCAGGCCGAGCGGGCCGTTCTTGCGCACGATGTCGCCGAGATTGGCGATTTCCTCGATCAGTTCCACCGAGTTCACCTTGCGGTGGGTGAAAGCGGATTTGCCGCCGATGATGAGGGAATTGAGGATGTCCGACAGCGGAAAGCGGATGATGGTCGCGGCAAAGCCGCCGCCGACCACGATCAGCACGGAAGGCACGTCCACGAACTGGGAAAAGCTCCCGCCCATGAAGATCGCCGCCACGACGACGCCAAAGGCGGAAACAATGCCGATGATTGTTGCAAGATCCATCGTGGTACCCAACGCTGCGCGGTCGCTGGGCTTCACCATCGCCAAAGATGACTAACGTTCGCTAAACAGACGCCGGAACCCCGGAGCCAGAACGACACGGACAGGACAGGCACGATGACCGTCACCCTCTACCACAATCCGAAATGCTCCACCTCGCGCAAGGTTCTGGAGATGCTGCGGGACCGCGGCCTGGAGCCGGAGATTGTGGACTATATGAAGACCCCGCCGGACACAGAAACCCTGAAAGCCATCGTCGCGGCGACGGGCAAGGACGTGCGCGCCCTGTTGCGCCGGCGCGGCACGCCGTTCGAGGCGCTCGGGCTGGATGATCCGGCACTGGGGGATGCGGCGATCTATGCGGCCATCGCCGAACATCCGGTGCTGATCGAGCGACCCATCGTGGTGAGCGCGAAAGGCGCGCGCCTTGGCCGTCCGCCCGAAGCGGTTCTCGAGATTCTCTGAGGGCGGGCTTGCGGGGCGCTTCATATTTCGATATTTCGCGAAATATGGAAACATCAGCTGCCACCCATCAGCTTGCCGCGCTCGCCCATGATGGACGCCTAGGCGCCTTCCGTGCCTTGATCCGGGCCGGAGAAGAGGGGCTTGCGGCCGGTGAACTGGCCGCGCTTTCCGGCGCTGCGCCCAGCACCAATTCGGCCCAGCTTGCGGTTCTGGAACAGGCCGGACTGATTGCCGGCACGCGCGAGGGGCGCTCGATCCGCTACCGGGTCCGCTTCGAGGCGATGCGCGCGCTCATGACCTTCCTTCTGGCCGATTGCTGCAACGGGCGGCCGGAAATCTGTGCGCCGGTGGCGCAAAGCCTTGCCTGCCTCACGCCGGCTGCGGGAGATGCGAAACGATGCTGAATGTCCTGTTTCTCTGCACGGCCAATTCGGCGCGCAGCATTCTGGGAGAGGCGTATTTGCGTGCAAAGGCGCCGGAGCGGTTTGCCGCCTTTTCCGCCGGCTCGCAGCCGCGCGGCGCCATCAATCCGGACGCCGTCGCCTTTCTCGCCTCGGAAGGCATTTCGACCGAGGGGCTTTCCTCCAAATCCTGGGACGTCTTCGCCGAACCCGGCACGCCGGCCATGGATCTCATCTTCACCGTCTGCGACAGCGCGGCGGCGGAAGCCTGTCCATTCTGGCCCGGCCACCCGGCGCAGGTGCATTGGGGCGTTCCGGATCCTGCGGGCGTTGCCGGCGACGAGGTGGCGCGGCTTGCGGCCTTTGCGGCTGCGTTCAAGGTTATTTCCGCGCGCATCGACCGCATGCTGGCCCTGCCGATGGAGCGTCTGACACCGGCCGGGCGGCTGGCCGCGCTGAAAGCGATCGCGCAGGAGGTGTCGTGATGGGCTTTTGCCTGAAACAGCGCCTTGCCGCAGAGGCGATCGGAACCTTCTTCCTGCTCGCCACCGTCGTCGGCTCGGGGATCATGGCCGAGCGGCTGGCGGGCGGAAACGTGGCGCTTGCGCTTCTTGGAAACACCATCCCGACCGGGGCGATCCTCTATGTGCTCATCACCCTTTTCGGGCCGGTTTCGGGGGCGCATTTCAATCCGGCGGTGACGCTTGCCTTTCGTCTGCGCGGGGCGATCGCAAGCCGGGAGGCGGTGCTCTTCGTCGGCGCGCAGGTCATCGGCGGGTTTTTGGGCGTTGTCGCCGCGCATGGCATGTTTGCCGCCGAACTCGTGTCGCTCTCGGCCCATATGCGCAGCGGAGCGGCGCAGGGCTTTTCCGAACTGATCGCGACCTTCGGGCTGGTGCTGGTGATCCTGGTCGCCGTCGATCAGGGCGCGCGTTCGATCCCCGCTCTTGTCGGGCTCTACATCACGGCGGCCTACTGGTTCACCGCATCGACGTCCTTCGCCAATCCGGCGGTGACGCTGGCGCGTGCCTTCACCGACAGCTTTTCCGGCATCCGCCTCGTCGATGTGCCGCTGTTCGTTGCGATGCAGATTGCCGGGGCGCTGCTTGCCGTCGCTCTTGCCGGCAGGCTGAGGGCCTGCCGCAAGCAAGCGGCCTGAAGGAAGCGGCCTGACTCTCGGGGCCTCGGCCCTAGCGCACGCCGATCCGAAGCAGATCGTGCATGTGCAGAAGGCCGGTCAGCCGGCCATCCTCGGCGACCGCCAGCGCGGTGATCTTCTTGCGGTTCATCAGCGCCATGGCCTCGGAGACGAGGCTGTCCGGGCGGATGGTGCTCGGCTGCCGGGTCATCACGGTTTCGACGCTCTGGGCCAGCAGGTCGCCTTCCAGATGGCGGCGGATGTCGCCATCGGTGATGATGCCGGCGAGCTGGCCGTCCGTCATGGTGACAAGCACGCAGCCGAAGCTCTTCTGCGACATGACGACGATCGCCTCGCCCATCTTCATGCCCGGCTTCACGACCGGCAGCGCATCGCCCTGGTGCATGGCGTCGCGGACAAACTTCAGATTGGCGCCAAGCTGTCCGCCGGGGTGGAAGACGCGGAAATCCTGCGCCGAGAAGCCGTGCATCTCCAGAAGCGCGATGGCCAGCGCATCGCCGAGGGCAAGCTGCATCAGCGTTGATGTCGTCGGCGCCAGACCGTGCGGGCAGGCTTCCTCGCCGCGCGGCAGTTCCAGACAGATGTCGGCGGCCTTGCCGAGGGTGGAGTCGGCACGCGAGGTCAGCGCCACCAGCGGCACGGAGAAGCGCCGCGTATAGTCGACAAGATTGTAAAGCTCGGCGGTTTCGCCCGACCAGGACAGGGCCAGCACCACATCGTCCGGGGTGATCATGCCGAGATCGCCATGGCTGGCTTCGGCCGGATGGACGAAGAAGGCAGGCGTTCCGGTCGAGGCCATGGTGGCGGCGATCTTGGAGCCGACATGGCCGGATTTTCCCATGCCGGAAACGATGACGCGCCCGCGGCCGGCCGTGCGCTCGTGGATCAGCTTCGCGGCCCTGCCGAACGGATCGGAGAGACCGTTGTCGAGCGCGGCGTTGAGAAGGTTCAGCCCGTCGATCTCGACCCGCAGGGTGCGGTGCGCCGAATCGCGTGCAACCGTGTCGACGGCATCCGGCGATGCGGCCGGAACGGGGGGTGTCGGATTCGCCATGGGCGCTCTCGGTTCGGGGGACGCAAGAAAGCGTTAACCACCCCTGTTTACGTTTTGTCAAAGACTGCCCGCAGGTGCGGGCTGATTTGCCGTGGACGAGCCGCATAGCATGAAACGGGCCCTTCCTGTCACCCTTGCACTCTGCCTCGTGATCGCGGGCGGTGTCAGCGTCTATGCGCAGGATACCGGTGCAAATCCGGATCAGCCGGAAGGCGAGGAAGAGGCGGTTCGCAGGTTTCCGCGTGCCGAAGTGCCGGCGCCAAGCTGGTGGCGGCCTGAAACCGCCCGCGAACTCAGGACATCACT
>JAGRKQ010000029.1:10364-16906 GCA_020442235.1 Hyphomicrobiaceae bacterium
GAACGGTTTCTTTCCGCAACCCAGCGCGATGCCCGCGAGCGGGCGCGCTACATCATCGGTGGAACCGGCGGTGCGGATGCGGAAGCCCGCACGACGTCCTTCCAGCCGCCACCCGATCCGCAGGCCGATGCGGCGGCGACCGCCAATGGCCCGCGCGCCGGCGCGCGGGATGCCGATCCGCTGACAACAGGCGGGATCGCGCCGGCGGAACGGCGCAGCGAAGGGGAGGGGCCTCCGCGCCGGGCCGGCGAAGAGGCTCCGGAAGAGGATCTGTGGGAGCCGCTCGGCATCCGCACCGGCCGTTTCGTCTGGACGCCTTCGGTCGATATTCTCGCCGGCGTGACCGACAACACCGCGCGTGGCCGCAACGGCGAAGCCGGCCTTGCCATGCGCATTGCGCCGGAAATCACCGTGCGGTCGGACTTTGCCCGCCATGAGGTGACGGCGAGCCTGCGCGGGGCCATCGACGGCTATGGCGACGACAACATCGACCTCGTTCCCGATCTCGACGCCACGGCGAATGTGCGGTTCGATCTTTACGACCCGACGACGCTGACGCTGGGGGCCAGCTGGTCCTGGCGGCAGGAGACGGCAAGCGATGCCAATGTGCCGAACACCGTCTCGACGCCGGGCGATGAACATGCGGTCGGGCTGACGGCGACGCTGACGCATCTCTTCCGTTCTGTGGAAGCGACGATCACCACGGCGGTGACGCGCTATTTCTACACCGAATCGACACTGGTCGGCGGCGGCTCGCTCTCCAATGATGACCGCGAGCGAACCGAGGGCACGGTGGGGCTGCGTCTTGCCTATGCCGATCCGGTTCTGTTGCGGCCCTTCATCGACGGCGAGGTCGGGCTTCGGCGCTATGATGTTTCCGCCGATACGGGCGGTTATCGGCGCGGGGCGGAAACCTTTGCGTTGCGCGGCGGCTTCATCGTCGACGATCCGGTTCTGACCGGCGAGCTTTCCGCCGGTATTGCCGGCGAACGCGCTGACGACACGCGCCTTGGCGATATTCTGACCTGGACGGTGGATGGGTCGCTGACCTGGCGGGCGACGGCGCTGACCACGGTGACGGCCAGCGCGACGACGAGCATCAACGCGACGACGCTGGCCGGATCGGGGGGCAGCATCGCCCATACGCTCGGGTTGTCGGTCCGCCACGCGCTGCGCCGCAATCTCGACGCCAATCTCGACCTCACGGCGACGCGCACCGATTATGACGGCACGGGCCGCACGGATGATCTTTTCCTCGCGGCGGCGGGCCTCACCTACCGCATGAACCGCACGCTGGCGCTGCGCGGTCTTGTCGAGCATGAGCGGCTTTATACGACCGCGACCGGCGAAGGCTATGACGCCACCACCGTTCTGGCGGGGGTGCGCCTGACGCGCTGAGGCGTCAGGCGATCCCGATCAGCGCCGTGCGGCGATGATCTTCTTCAGTTCTTCCTGGAAGGCCGGGGCAATGTCCGCGCGGGCCAGCGCATAGGCGACATTGGCGGCAAGGAAACCCGACTTGGAGCCGCAGTCATAGGTCTGCCCGTCGAAGGGCATGCCGTAGAAGGCCTGGTCGGCCAGGAGCGCGATCATGGCGTCGGTGAGCTGGATCTCGCCGCCGGCGCCGGTCTCCTGACGCGCCAGAATGTCCATGATCTCGGGCTGGAGGATGTAGCGCCCGGAAATGAAGTGGTTCGACGGCGCGGTGCCGGGGGCGGGCTTTTCCACCATCTCGGTGATGCGGAAGCCGCTGCCGGCGGTCTCGCCGACGCCGACGATGCCGTAGGAACTGGCGCGTTCGGGTTCGCACTGCTCGACCGAGATGATGTTGCCGCCGGTTTCCTCATACATTTCCATCATCTGGGCGAGGCAGCCCTTCGGCGCCTGCATGATCATGTCCGGCAGAAGAAGGGCAAAGGGTTCCCGGCCGACAAGCTCGCGCGCGCACCAGACCGCATGGCCGAGGCCGAGCGGCAATTGCTGGCGGGTGAAGCTCGTGGTGCCGGCTTCCGGCAGGTCGGCGGCGAGCAGATTGAGCTCGGTGGTCTTGCCGCGATTTTCCAGCGTCGCCTGAAGCTCGGTCTGGACGTCGAAATAATCCTCGATCACGCCCTTGTTGCGTCCGGTGACGAAGATCAGATGCTCGATGCCGGCTTCGCGTGCCTCGTCGACGACATACTGGATGACCGGCCGGTCGACGATGGTCAGCATTTCCTTCGGGACGGTCTTGGTCGCGGGAAGAAAGCGCGTGCCGAGACCGGCCACGGGAAACACCGCCTTGCGAATGCGTGCGTTCATAATGCGTTGACCTTTCCTGTCGGTTTCGCTCACCGATGCGATGGGGCTCAAACCTTCTTAAAGTCCAACGGTGTTACCGGGGGACTAATGCGCGCTTCCAGGGAAGCGTTTCGGCTCAGTTGAGGAGGCGGGAAATGGCTGTTCTGATCACCGGCGGTGCGGGCTATATCGGGTCCCACATGGTTCATGCGCTGCTGGATCGCGGTGAGGATGTCGTCGTCATCGACAATCTGTCCACCGGCGTCAGAGGCAATATTCCGGCCGATCTGGCCTTTATCGAGGCCGATATCGGCGATCAGCGGACCGTGCGCGCCGCCCTGAAGGCGCACAAGGTCGATGCCATCGTGCATTTTGCAGGCTCCATCGTGGTGCCGGATTCGGTTGCCGACCCGCTCGCCTATTATCACAACAACACGGTCAAATCGCGTGAGCTGATCGCGGCCGCCGTCGCCGAGGGCGTTGCAAATTTCATCTTCTCCTCCACGGCCGCCGTCTACGGCATGCCGAGCGAGAACCCGGTGCGCGAGACCTCGGCCCTGATGCCGATCTCGCCCTATGGCGCCTCCAAGCTGATGACGGAGATGATGCTGGCCGATTCGGCGAAGGCCTATGATCTCCGCTATACGGCGCTGCGCTATTTCAACGTTGCGGGCGCCGACCCGAAGGGCCGCACCGGCCAGTCGACGCCGCGGGCCACCCATCTCATCAAGGTTGCCTGCCAGGCCGCGCTCGGCATGCGCACCGGCATGGAAATCTTCGGCACCGATTTCGAGACGCCCGATGGCACGGGCGTGCGCGACTACATTCATGTCAGCGATCTCGTCGGTGCGCATGTCAAGGCGCTCGACCGGCTGCGCGGCGGGGCTTCCAGCCTGGTCGCCAATTGCGGCTACGGGCGCGGATTTTCCGTGCGCGAGGTCGTCGACACGGTGAAGGCGGTGTCGGGGGTTGACTTCAGGGTAAGCGAAAGCGCCCGCCGCGCCGGCGATCCTGCGGCTCTCATTGCGGCCAGCGATCTTGCCCGCTCGGAGCTGGGCTGGGTGCCTGAACTCGACGATCTGGAAACGATCGTGCGCCACGCTTTCACCTGGGAAGCAAAATCAACGGGCTTGAAGTCCGTCGCCTGAGATTCATACTCTCGCCGCAAGGAGCATGGAGCCTCCTGATTTGCGGCGGGACGAGGATTGGACAGGCAATGCGGATACGCTTTCTCGGGGCGCTGGGTGCGCTCGGCCTCGCGGCACTGGCTCTGGGGCCGGTGGCGCTGTCGATGAGCGGCGAAGCGCGGGCCGATGCCGGCTTCCAGCGCTGGGTGCGCGACTTCCGCTCCACGGCGCTGTCCAACGGCGTTTCCGGGGCGACCTATGACCGCGCCTTTGCCGGGGTCACGGAGCCGGACGCCTCGGTTCTGAGGGCCGCTTCGCATCAACCCGAGTTCACCCGCGCGATCTGGGACTATCTCGACAGCGCCGTTTCCGACACGCGCCTGACCAATGGCCGGCGGATGCTGGAACGCTATCGCGGCGTGCTCGACGTGATCGAGGCGCGCTACGGCGTCGACCGGCACATCGTCGTTGCCATCTGGGGCATGGAATCGAGCTATGGCGCGGTGCTCGACAACCACGACATCGTCAAGCCGGTGATCCGCTCGCTGGCAACCCTTGCCTATGGCGACAGCCGGCGGGCCCGATTCGGGCGCGAGCAGCTTCTGGCGGCGCTGCGCATCCTGGAACGCGGTCACACGACACCGGACCGCATGACCGGCTCCTGGGCCGGGGCGATGGGCCACACCCAGTTCATTCCCACCACCTATCTTTCCTATGCGGCCGATTATGAGGGCGACGGGCGGATCGACATCTGGGACAATCCGGCCGATGCGCTGGCCTCGACCGCGCATTATCTGGCCCGCTCCGGCTGGGTGACGGGCCACACCTGGGGGTATGAAGTGGAGATCCCCGCCGGCTTCGACTGGCGGCTGGCGGATGAATCCACCGAGCGCTCGCTGGCCGAATGGCAGCGGATCGGGCTCCGGCGCACGGGTGGGCGCACCTTCCCGCGCCCCGAGGACACGGCCAAGCTGATCGCGCCGGCCGGTTCCGGCGGGCCCGTCTTCCTGATGCTGCGCAATTTCGATGTCATCAAGCGCTACAACAACGCCACGTCCTATGCGCTGGCGGTGGGGCATCTTGCCGACCGCCTTGCCGGCTATCCCGCCTTTGCCTCCAGCTGGCCGAGGAGTTCGCGGCCCCTGTCGCGTTCGGACACCGAGGAGCTTCAGCGGCTTCTCACCCGGCGGGGCTATGACACGGGCGGTGCTGACGGGCGCATCGGCCCGAACACGCGCCGGGCCATTCGCAGCTATCAGGCGGCGGCGGGGCTGACGCCGGACGGCTATGCCGACTCGCGCTTGCTCAGCCGGCTGCGCGGCGGGTAAAAGACAAGGCCATGCGCCTTGCCCGACTTCTCATCTTCTGCCTCGGTGTGCTCATCCTCGTCACGGATGCGCGGCCTGTGTTTGCGCAGGCCTGGGACATGATCGAGGAACAGCAGGACCGGCAGATCCGCGAACGCGGCGGCGGCAATACCGGGTTGATCGACATGCTGTTCGGCGGTTCGCGGCGCGAGCGCAGCCGCCGCACGGTCGAGCCGGGAGGCACCGGTTCGCGCGATGCGGTGACCGCCACGCCCCGGATCACACTGATCGAAAAGGATGCCGAGGCCGGCGTCGTCGTCGTCATCGGCGATACGCTGGCGACGCAGATCGCCATCGGCCTCACCGAACTTTACACCGACGAGCCCAGCGTCGTCGTCGAGGATCGCTCGGACGGGGCTTCGGGGCTTGTCAGGACGGACCGGCGCAACTGGTTTGATGCGGTGCCGGAAATTCTGGCAACGCCGCGACTGGCGGCGGTGGTCATCGTCGTCGGGCTGAATGACGGGCAGGACCTGCGCGGGGATGACGGCCCGGTGCCGTTCGGAACCGATGCCTGGATGAACGAGTATCGCAGCCGGGTTTCCGGGCTTGCTCTGGCGCTCTCCACCCGCGCCGTGCCGATCATCTGGGTCGGGCTGCCGCCGGTGCGTCCGGCACAGCTTGGCGAGCGGCTGCAACTCATCAACCGGCTCTTGCGCGAAGGCACGCTGGGCACGGCGGCAACCTATGTCGACGTCTTCACCGCCTTTGCCGATGCCAATGGCCACTACACCCGCCAGGGGCCGGACATGGACGGGCAGAATCGCAACATGCGCTCCTCGGACGGCATCCACTTCACCAGTGCCGGGCGGGTGCGCTTTGCCCATTTCGTCGAGCGCTTCATTCCGCGCGGCGCCAATGAACAGCGTCTGGCGGCGCTCGGCATCCAGGCAGCAGTCTATCAGGGCTCGGCGCTTTCGGAGGATGGGATCGGGCCGATCGTCAGTCTCGAGGCCGCGCCGGGAAGCGCCATCGCGCTCGATGTCGACCCGGATGAGGTGTTGCCGCGCGATGAGAACGCCGTTGCCCGGCTGGTTGAGGGACAGGCCCTGCCGACGCTTGCCGGACGTGCGGACGACTTTTCCTGGCCGCCTCAGGCCGCCCTGCCGGCCCGTCCGGCGCAGCATCCGGCGAACGAGTTCGACGGGCTTTAAGCCGCTTCAGGCCTTGCCTTGGTGGTAACGGGCGAGCCGTTCCTCCAGCGTGCCGGTGTGCAGCTCGAAAAGATGGTTGTCCGCGTCATAGAAATAGAGCGAGCGGCCTTCGCCGGGAACGCGCGGGCGCGGCGGGCGCAGCTCCAGCCCGAGCCGTTCGATTGCGGTCCGCGCCGCGTCGAGATCGTCGTCGGTGACCTTGAAGGCGATGTGGTTGTAGCTGCGGGCGGCAAGGCTCTCGCCCTTCATCACCGCCAGCCAGACGCCGCCGATGTCATAGAAGCGTTCCTCGGCGATCGAGAAACCTTCAGCGCCACTGTCATAAAGCTTTTGCGCCCCCATCACGCCGATCAGGATCTCTTCCATGCGGTCGAGATCGCGGCAGATCAGCGTGATGTGGCTGAGGCCCGAGGTCGCGGGCATCGGGCTCAGCGCGGCAGGGTCGTTTCGCCCATCAGTTCCAGATCGATGGCGCGTGCGGCCTGACGGCCCTCGCGGATCGCCCAGACGACGAGGCTCTGGCCGCGGCGCACGTCGCCGGCGGCGTAAAGCTTCGGCAGCGAGGTGCGGTAGTCGTTCTCGTCGGCAAGAACGTTGCGGCGGCCATCGCGGGCCAG
>JAGRKQ010000246.1:0-489 GCA_020442235.1 Hyphomicrobiaceae bacterium
GGTGCCCTCGTAGATGGGCGCGATGCGGGCGTCGCGCAGATAGGCGGCAGCGCCTGTTTCCTCGATGACCCCCATGCCGCCATGCACCTGGATGCCCATGGACGCGACCTCGACGCCGAGATCGGTGGCAAAGGCCTTGGCCACCGGCGTCCACAGCGCCCCCAGTTCGCCATGCCGGGCCGCGTCATCGCCGCCGGCATGGGCAAGGTCGAGATGGAAGGCGCATGTCAGGCAGATCGCCCGCGCCGCCTCGCTCGCCGCGCGCATCGTCATCAGCGTGCGGCGAATGTCCGGATGGGCGACAATCGGCGCCATGCCCTCGCCGGTGGCGACCAGCGCCTTGCCCTGCCGGCGCTCATGCGCATAGGCAAGGGCGGCCTGGGTCGCCCGCTCGGCGATGCCGGCGCCCTGCACGCCGACAGCGAGGCGGGCGCTGTTCATCATCGTGAACATGCAGGCGAGCCCGCGGTTTTCCTCGCCGATGATGTA
>JAGRKQ010000246.1:621-2568 GCA_020442235.1 Hyphomicrobiaceae bacterium
GTTCCGGCCGGGGCATCGGGAAGGCGCGCCAGGACGAGGTGACAGATGTTCTCCGTCATGTCGTGCTCGCCATAGGTGATGAAGATCTTCTGGCCGAAGATGCGATAGGTGCCGTCCCCGGCCGGTTCGGCGCGGCTTCTGAGGGCCGCGAGATCGGACCCGGCCTGCGGTTCGGTCAGGTTCATGGTGGCGGTCCATTCGCCGCTCACCACCTTTTCCAGATAGGCATCGCGCAGTTCGGCGCTGGCATGGGTGGCAAGCGCCTCGATGGCTCCCTGACCGAGCAGCGGGCAGAGGTGGAAGGCCATGTTGGCCGCCGTCCAGATTTCATTGACAGCGCTGGCCAGCGTCAGCGGCAGGCCCTGTCCGCCAAAGTCGACCGGGGCGGACAGGCCGTTCCAGCCCGCCTCGCACCAGTCGCGATAGGCTTCGGCAAAGCCTTTCGGCGTGGTGACGGTGCCGTCATCGTTACGCCGGGAACCGTTGCGGTCGCCGACGGCGTTGAGCGGGGCGAGCCGGTCGGCGGCGAATTTACCGGCCTCCTCCAGAACCGCTTCGACGGTTTCGGTATCGAGATCGCCGAAGCGTCCCGCCTCCACCGCGCCATGAAACCCGACGATGTGCTTCAGCGCATGAACGAGACCGTCCACCGGTGCGGTGTAGCTCATTGGTCCTGCCTCCCCCCTCTTGTCCCTTGACGGCGTTCTTTCGACGCTTGATGAACGCGCATCGTGGCCCTCAAATGCGATGGCCGCAAGCGGTCTTGCATCGCGTTTCGTATATTCCGTTTACGTAAACGTCAATATGAGCACTCACACCACACGCCTGATCGACGCCCGAAGCCCCTCAGACCGTGCCGATGCGGCGCAGCAGGCGGCCGGGATTCTGGATGCCGGCGGCATCGTGGGGCTCGGCACGGAAACGGTCTACGGGCTTGCCGGCGATGCCGCCAATGGCGAGGCGGTGGCGCGAATCTATGCGGCCAAGGGCCGGCCGCGTTTCAACCCCTTGATCATCCATGTTCTTGACCTGGCCATGGCGCGGCGCGAAGCCCGGTTTCCTGAAGCGGCCGAACGTCTTGCGGCGGCCTTCTGGCCCGGCCCTTTGACGCTTGTCCTTCCTGCGCGGGACAATTGCAGCGCCAGCGCCCTCGCCCGCGCCGGACACGACAGCATTGCCATCCGCAGGCCGGGCGGCTTCATGGCCGATGTCATCGCCGCGCTCGGCCGGCCGCTCGTCGCCCCCAGCGCCAACCGCTCCGGCCATGTCAGCGCCACCACCGCAGCCGACGTTCTGGCCGATCTTGGCGGGCGCATCGACGCCGTTGTCGACAGCGGGGGGACCGATGTCGGGGTGGAATCGACCATTCTCGATCTGACAGGCCCGGTGCCTTGCCTCCTGAGGCCGGGCGGCATCGCCCGCGAGGCGCTGGAAGCACATCTCGGCATGCGGCTCGCGACCGCGGCGCAAGCCCCCGCCGCCCCGAAGGCGCCAGGCATGCTCTCTTCGCATTATGCGCCGCGCGCCGGCGTGCGGCTCAACGCCACAGAAATCCGGCCCGGCGAAGCCTATCTCGGCTTTGGGGGTCAGGTGCCGGAGGGCCCTGCCCCCATCGCGGCCATCGACCTTTCGCCGGAAAAAAATCTCATTGAAGCGGCGGCCCGTCTTTTTCAGGCGCTGCGGCGGCTCGACGAGACCGGAGCCCGTTCCATTGCCGTCGCCCCCATCCCGGACCATGGGCTCGGCGAAGCGATCAACGACCGGCTGGAGCGCGCCGCCGCACCGCGTCCGGCAGCGGAATGATTTTCCATGACAAGACGCCTTGCCGGGCGCGAAACGCTTCGCTATACACCCCCGGCCAGCGCGGGATCGGAGTGTAGCGCAGCCTGGTAGCGCACCTCGTTCGGGACGAGGGGGTCGCAGGTTCAAATCCTGCCACTCCGACCA
>JAGRKQ010000002.1 GCA_020442235.1 Hyphomicrobiaceae bacterium
TGGCTGGAGGTGCAGTCGGAAAGCCTCGGGCCGGCGATCAGGCTGCGCGAAGGCTACGAGACGTTCTGGACCTACATCCCGCACTTCATCCACTCGCCCTTTTACGTCTATGCCTATGCCTTCGGCGATTGCCTCGTGAACTCGCTCTATGCGGTTTATGAAAAGGCTGAGGGCGGCTTCCAGGACAAGTATTTCGCCATGCTGGAAGCAGGCGGCACGCGCCATCATTCCGACCTTCTGGCGCCCTTCGGGCTGGATGCGCGCGATCCCGCCTTCTGGTCGATGGGGCTGTCGCTTCTGGAGCGGTTCATCGCCGATCTGGAGGCGATGGAAGACTGATCCGCTGCACCGGGCCGCATCCACCCGCACGGCTGTTGCGTAAGCCTCAGGCGGAAGCGGTTTGAAAGGGCTTCGATGAGCGCCGGCGATGATGAAGATACCGAGGCCAACCGCCTGACGGCGCGGCTGTCGCGCTATGCCCGCGTCGGTGTCAATGTCGGCGGGGTGGCGATGGGGGCGCTCGGGCGGCGCATGCTGCGCGAGGACGGCGCGACGGGGCGCGATGCGGAGGCGCTGGCCGCCGCGCTGGGCGGGCTGAAAGGCCCGCTGATGAAGGTGGCGCAGATCCTTTCCACCATCCCCGATGCGGTGCCGAAGGAATATGCCGCCGAATTGTCGCGCCTTCAGAGCGAGGCGCCGCCGATGGGGCCGGCCTTCGTCAAGCGGCGCATGCGCTCCGAGCTTGGGCCCAACTGGCAGGAGCGCTTTGCCCGCTTCGATATTGCGCCGGCCGCCGCAGCCTCGCTCGGCCAGGTTCACCGCGCCGTCCATCACGACGGAACGCCGCTGGCGGTGAAGCTGCAGTATCCCGACATGGCCTCGGCGGTGGAGGCGGACCTCAAGCAGCTCGACGTGATCTTTGCCGTGCAAAGACGCATGGACAAGGCCATCGACACCAGCGAGATCCGCCACGAGATCGCCGACCGGTTGCGCGAGGAACTCGATTACCGGCTGGAAGCACGTCATGCCGCGCTCTATCGCGGCTTTTTTGGCGAGGAAGACACGCTGGTCACGGTGCCGAGGGTTCATGCGGACCTGTCGACGGGCCGGCTTCTGACGCTCGACTGGGTGGAGGGGACGCGCCTTCTCTCCCACAAGGGCGATCGGGTGGAAACGCGCCGGCTTTTGACGCGGGCGCTGTTTCATGCCTGGTGGCGGCCCTTCGTGCATCTCGGCGTCATTCACGGCGATCCGCATCTCGGCAATTACACCGTGCGCAGTGCGGACGGTGCGCCGGATGGCATCAACCTTCTCGACTATGGCTGCATCCGCAAATTCCCGCCGCGTTTCATCCGCGGCGTGATCGGGCTCTATCACGGGCTTCTTCACGACGACCGGGCGCGGATCGAGGAAGCCTATACACTGTGGGGCTTCAAGGATCTGAAGCGCGAGACAATCGACACGCTGAATGTCTGGGCGCGCTTCATCTATGGCCCGCTGCTCGATGACCGGGTGCGCAAGGTCGCAGAAGGGGTGAACCCGGCCGAATATGGCCGCGAGCAGGTGATCGCCGTGCGCCGTGCGCTGAAGGAACAGGGCCGGGTGCTGATCCCGCGCGAGTTCGTCTTCATGGACCGGGCGGCCATCGGGCTCGGCGGCGTCTTCATCCATCTCGACGCCGATCTCAATTTCTACCGGATCTTCAACGAGGAGATCGAAGGCTTTTCTGCCAGTGCCCTTGAAGAGCGCCAGAGCGCTGCGCTGGCAGCGGCCGGGCTGGAGCCTGTCCAGGACGAGAAACACAGGACTGAAGCCTGATTGCGGGCGGCGCAACGCTTCGGTAAAAGACCTTGGAGTGCTGCGACATAGTGGCACGGAATCGGGCTGTTTGCGGCCGATTCCGAACAGACACCAGAATCGATGCCAACCGAAACGGCATCACCAGAAACGACAAGGCAGGACCGACCATGAGCGAGCCGACCACCGCCAACGCAATGGATTACGCAGAACACAAGCGCACCTATTCGCTGTTCATCGAAGGCGGAAAAGTGCTGACCGTTCTCTGCCTGACCGTGGTCGTGGCGCTTGCCCTCGTGCATGTCGGCGCGCCGGTTCTGGCCAGCCTTCTTGTCATTGCCGGCCTCGTGACCTCGGCCATCGGCCTTGCGGTGCGCCCGAACGGCGTGATCTCCGGGGTTGTGGTCTTCGTGATCGGCCTTCTCGGCCTCGCCGTCCTCGGCATCCACTAAAGATCAGCGTTTCGGGCATGGGTGCGGTCATGGCCGTCCCGATGCCCGGCAATCCGCTCGCCTATCCCTTCGACCGCCCCGGCGGCGATTTTGTCGTCGCCGAAGGCGGCATTGTGCAATCCGGCGGCATGGGCCACGTTGAGGTTCTGCCGGATGGGCCGGATGGGCAGCCCCGTGTCCGCCTGAGCGGGGACGGGCGCTTTTCAGGGCGCACTCCACTTCTGGCGGCCGGATCCAATGCCGCGCCAGAACGCCTTGCCGCCAAGCTTTCCGGCCTCGGCGATCCGCGCCTTGCTGCGCGCGCTGTCCGGCTGCCCGGCCTTGCCGCCGTCGCCGCCGGCCACATCGCCGCCTATGGCGTCTTGCCGGCAACGCTGGCGGTGCTCCCCGGCGCGGCGGCGCATCTGCACGTCCTTCTCGTCACGCCGGAACAGCTCGCAGCGTTCGATGCAAGCGAAGCGCTCGGGCGCCACTATCAAAGGCGGGTGCTCGATCATCCGGCGCTGCCGTTCGGGCCGGTGCTGTTTTACCGCGCGGTTTCGGGCGTCTTCGCGCCAGATGGGGCGCCGCTGGCCTTTGAAAGCCTCAATACGCGAAAAGACGGCGGGGCGCTTCACGACGAGGCCGCGATGATGGAGAAGCTCGGGCGCTGGGCCGGGCTTGGCGGGACTGCGGCCGGGCTTTCCGAAAAACTGCGCGGCGATGCGGGCCTGCGTTTCCGGTTGCGGTTCAAGATGGCGGAGCAG
>JAGRKQ010000247.1 GCA_020442235.1 Hyphomicrobiaceae bacterium
TGTCGCCGTCACCGTCGATTGCGATGGCCCTTTGCGCGTTCACAACGTCTATGTGCCGGCGGGCGGTGACGAACCCGACCCCGAGATCAACGACAAGTTCGCCCACAAGCTTTCCTTCCTTGAGGAAATGACCCGGCTGGCGCCCGCCAGCGGCGAACGGTCCGTGCTCGTCGGCGATCTCAATGTGGCGCCCTATGAGGACGATGTCTGGTCGCACAGGCAGCTTCTGAAGGTCGTCAGCCACACACCGGTGGAGACGGAGCTGTTTGAAAGAACCCGCAGCGCCGGCGGCTGGGACGATGCCATGCGCCGCGCCCTGCCGGTGCCGGACAAGATCTACACCTGGTGGAGCTACCGGGCGCGCGACTGGCGCGCGGCCAATCGCGGCCGCCGGCTCGACCATGTCTGGACGTCCCCGGCGCTGGCCGGAACCGCCTTTTCCATGGATGTCCTGGTCGATGCGCGCGACTGGGAAAAGCCGTCCGACCACGTGCCGGTGGTGGCACGCTTCGGCTAGACGAAAGAGCTCAGCCCTCGCTGCCGCGCAGCCGCTCGCCGACCGGTGCCATCTGCGCCGAAAGCGCGGCAAGTTCCTCCGAAAGCCGGTCCTGGAGGGTGCTCGCCAGTTCGGGATATTCGGCAAGCATGCGCAGGAACAGCGAACGGCGGATGAGGATTGTTTCCGTCTGACCCGAGGCCATCGCCGTGCCGGGCCGGCTGGTGCGGGTGAAAAGCGCGCGTGCGCCGAGAAGCGTTGCCGGGCCGAAATGCTGTGCCGCGCCATCGCCCTCGGTGAAGACGAGCGCGCCGGAAAGCACGACCAGCCCGCCCTCGGAGGTTTCCCCTTCTGCGAAGATGCGTGCCCCGTCGCTGAAACGCCGGTTCTCGCCAGAAAAGGCGAGCAATTTCAGCGCCTCTTCTGAAAAACCCTCGAAAAAGGGCACACGCCGCAGGACGGCTATGTCCTCTTCCAACGCCATCAGTGATTCCTTATGAACCGTTTCCGGGGCGTCGCTTACCCCGTTTCCGCTCAGGGCACCAGTCTGTAGCCGCCCGCTTCGGTGACCAAAATTTCGGCATTGGCCGGGTCGGTCTCGATCTTCTGGCGCAGGCGATAGATGTGCGTTTCCAGTGTGTGTGTCGTCACCGCAGCGTTGTAGCCCCAGACCTCGGACAGAAGCACATCGCGCGACACCGGCCGCGCGCCGGCCCGGTAAAGGAACTTCAGGATCGCGGTTTCCTTTTCCGTCAGCCGGATCTTGCCGCTCTTGTCGTCGACGAGAAGCTTGGCCGCCGGCTTGAAGGAATAGGGGCCGATCTGGAAGACGGCATCCTCGCTCTGCTCGAACTGACGCAGATGCGCACGGATGCGCGCCAGAAGCACGGCAAAGCGGAACGGCTTGGTCACATAGTCGTTGGCGCCCGAATCGAGCCCGAGGATCGCGTCCGAATCGGAGGTGTGGCCGGTGAGCATGATCACCGGTGCCTTGAAGCCGTTCTTGCGCAGAAGCTTGATCGCTTCGCGTCCGTCCATGTCGGGCAGGCCGACATCGAAGATCGCAAGATCGATTTCCGCGCCCCGCGCTTTTTCGATCCCCTCGAAGGCCCGCGGGGCATAGACGGTCTCGAACTCGTCATAGAGCGAGAACTGCTCCTGCAACGCATTGGCCAGTTCGGTATCGTCGTCGACGATGAGAATTGTCTTGCGGCTCATGGCTCGTCGGTCAGAATCGGCGCCGGGCGGCGGAAATGTGCCTTGCCCAAGGGTCTAGACCATGTCTCAACGCCTTCGCAACAAGGACCGGAGCGCTCCCGCAAGCGTGATCTTGCGTGTTGTGCCGGGAAACCCGACGCGCGCGCGGCTGATCCTTGCCGGCAGCTGGTTTGATGCCGCCATCGGCCGGTCCGGGCTTGCCCGCAAGCGCGGCGAGGGCGACGGCATCACCCCGCGCGGCGCCTTTGCCTGTCTTTACGGGTTTTATCGGCGGGGCCGCCGCGCTCGACCGGTCTCAAGGCTCGCTTTCCGCCCGTCGCGCGGCGACGAAGGCTGGTGCGATGCACCCTCCCATCCGGCCTATAATTGCAAGGTGCGCCTTCCCTTTGCCGCCTCGCACGAAACCCTTTGGCGCGAGGATCGGCTTTATGACGCGCTGATCGTCATCGACTACAACGTCACACGGCGCCAGCGCGGCGCGGGCAGCGCCATCTTCCTGCACATCGCGCGCGAAAAGAACGCCCCGACCGAAGGCTGCATCGCCCTGACGCCAAAGGATTTCGACCGGCTCTGCCGTCACCTGGGCCGGGGAACGCGAATCGTGACGCTTTAAGGCTCAGCGTGCGCCGAAAATGGCGCTGCCGACGCGCACATGCGTCGCGCCGAGAGCAACCGCCAGCGGATAGTCATCGCTCATGCCCATGGAAAGGCCGGCAAGGCCATTGGCCTCGGCAATCGTCTTCAGAAGCGCAAAATGCACCGATGCCGGATCGTCGACCGGCGGAATGCACATCAGCCCGCGGACCGGCAACTGATAGTCATCGCGGCAGGCGCGGATGAAGGCATCGGCCTCTTCCGGCAGGCAGCCGGCCTTTTGCGGCTCCCGGCCGGTATTCACCTGGATGAAGAGATCCGGGCA
>JAGRKQ010000248.1 GCA_020442235.1 Hyphomicrobiaceae bacterium
GCGGTGGGAGCCGGTGCGGGCCGGTTGATGACAGGCGCGCGCGGCGCGACGGGAGCCGCTGCCGGTGCCGGGCGCACAGGCGCCTTGGAAGGCGCCTTGGCTCCCCCCTGCCCTTCCTCTTCGAGGATCGCGACCTCGATCTGCCGCGCCGCCGTATCGAAAGCCTTCAATTCGCGCGCAACCGCCGAACCGTCGAGTTTCATTTCTCCGGTGAGCTTCTTCAAAAGCAGGGCGCGCACCCGCGTGAACACCCGGTCGCGATCCTCGTGCGTTCCAGCTTCCAGACGCAGCATGTGTCCGGCGAGCAGGGCCCGATACCGGTCGATGCGCTCTTTGTCGCCTTCGGCCGGTTTTCCGGCACCGAGATCGTTCATATCAAGGCCTGATGGTCGTTCGCGCCACAACAGCCTCTTTGTGTGGCAGGAATCCCGGCAAGGTCAAGGCGAAGCGCCAGGCCATTCCATGAGAAGCATTTGAAGTTGAGGCAAAACCGGTTACCAACAGCGCCCGGAACAACCGCAAACGAAGCACCATGCCCAAGCAGACGCCCGATTTCGTCCTGACCTTTTCCTGCGGAGACCGCCGCGGGATCGTCGCCGCCGTTGCCAATTCCATCACCTCGCAGGGCTGCAACATCACCGAAAGCGCGCAATATGGCGATCCGCAGACGGAACGCTTCTTCATGCGCGTCGCCTTTTCGGTGCCCGAAGGCATGACGACGGAACGGTTCTCCTCCGGCTTTGCCCCCGTTGCCACCGGCTTCAATCTCGAATGGAAAGTGCACGACCTTTCCAGCAAGGCCCGCGTCCTGATCCTCGTCTCGCAGATGGGCCACTGCCTCAACGATCTTCTTTACCGCCATTCCATCGGCCAGTTGCCGATGACGCTGGTCGGCGTTGCCTCCAATCACGAGACCTATCGCCGCCGGGTGGAAGCCGAGGATCTGCCCTATCACCATTTCCCGGTGAGCGCCGAAACCCGCGACGAACAGGAAACCGCCCTGCGCCAGCTGATTGCTGACGAAAAGGTCGATCTCGTCGTTCTCGCCCGCTACATGCAGATTCTTTCCAATGATTTCGCCAGTTCACTGCACGGACGCGCGATCAACATCCACCATTCCTTCCTGCCGAGCTTCAAGGGGGCCCGCCCCTATCACCGCGCCCACAGCCGCGGCGTGAAGCTGATCGGTGCGACCGCGCATTACGTCACCCCGGAACTCGACGAAGGCCCGATCATCGAGCAGGACGTCAGCCGCGTCGATCACGCCATGACGGTGTCCGAATTCATCGCCAATGGCCGCGACGTGGAGTGCATGGTGCTGGCCCGGGCCGTGCGCGCGCATCTGGAACACCGCGTGCTCATCAATGGCGAGCGCACGGTGGTGTTCCGCTAGAACAGGCCCTTGAGGCGCGTCAGACCTCGTCGCTTTCCGCCGACAGCGCCTGTTCAGCCTCGGCCTCGACCGGCTGGCTGGTAAAGCCTTCAAGCCCGGCCGAAACGCGCTGGGCATCCCGGTCGATCTCGACCGCACTCGTCAGATAGGCCGAAATCAGTTCCGACAGCGAGCGCAGGGCATGGCTGTGAATGCGTTCATAGCCATGCGAGGCATCGACCCCGAAGGTGACAAGCGCCGTCCTGACATCGTGCCCAGCCTCCAGCGCCGATGCGGAATCGGAGCGGTAATAGCGGAAGATGTCCTTCTGGTAGCGGATGTCGTTTTCCTTGCAGAGCCGCACCAGCTTCTTGGTCAAATGGAAATCGAAAGGCCCGGTCTGGTCGGCCATCGACACGGTGACACCGAATTCGTCCGAGTTCTGGCCCGG
>JAGRKQ010000249.1 GCA_020442235.1 Hyphomicrobiaceae bacterium
CGGTGCGAAGCACGAGCGGCGGAGCGATTCGATGGCCAGCGAGGACACGACCGGGATGCTCGCCGATGACGAGGCGGAGCGGATGCTGCGTCTTGAGGACGGCGGCCTCAATCCGGACGTGATCGAGGATGTCGAGCGCTGGGTCGAGGAGGGCGACGCGGAGGCGCTGAGGGCGTTCTCCGAGGATCTGCACGAATCCGACGTCGCCGATATTCTCGTTGCGTTGTCGAAGGATGAGCAGTCCGCCTTCGTGCAGCTTCTCGGCGATGCCTTCGATTTCGCGACGCTCACCGAACTCGACGAGAACCTGCGCGTCCGCCTGCTCGACGCGATGGAGCCGGAGGTGGTCGCCGCCGGTGTCGCCGAGCTCGATTCGGACGATGCCGTCTACATTCTGGAAGACCTCGACGAGGAGGCGCAGGCCGACATCCTGCGGCAGATGCCTTCCGTCGACCGGCTGGCGTTGCAACGCGCCCTCGACTACCCGGAAGAGACGGCCGGCCGGCGCATGCAGTCGGATTTCATCGCTGTCCCGCCGTTCTGGAATGTCGGGCGCACCATCGACTACATGCGCGATGCGAGCGACCTGCCGGATGAATTCCACGAAATCTTCGTCGTGGATCCCGCCTATCATCTTCAGGGATCGATCTCGCTCAACCGGCTGCTGCGCACCAAGCGCCCGGTCAAGGTGTCCGAAATCATGGAGGACGAGCCTTACAAGATCGACGCCAATGTCGATCAGGAAGAGGCCGCCTATGTCTTCCAGCGCTACAACCTCGTCTCGGCGGCGGTCGTCGACGATGAAGGCCGTCTCGTCGGCGTCCTGACGGTCGACGACATCGTCGACGTCATCCAGGAAGAGGCGGAAGAAGATCTCCGCGCGCTCGCCGGTGTCGGTGACGAAGAAGTGTCGGACAGCGTCACGACCATCACCCGGTCGCGGCTTCCCTGGCTCGTCATCAACCTTGCGACCGCGATCCTGGCCTCGCTCGTGATTGGCTATTTCGATGCAACCATCGAACAGATGGTGGCGTTGGCGATCCTGATGCCCATCGTCGCGTCCATGGGCGGCAATGCGGCGACCCAGACCATGACGGTTGCCGTGCGCGCCATAGCGACGCGCGAGCTTTCGGTGCGCAACATGAGCCGGGTCATCGGCCGCGAGACCGTGATCGGCATCATCAACGGTCTCGTCTTTGCCGTTCTGATGGGGACAATCGCGGCGCTGTGGTTCGGCAACGGCCAGCTTGGCGGGGTCATCGGCGCGGCGATGATCGTCAACATGCTGGCCGCCGGGCTTGCGGGCATTCTCATCCCCGTGGCGCTGGACAAGGCTGGCGCGGACCCCGCGATCGCCTCCGGGCCTTTCGTGACCACGGTGACGGATGTCGTCGGGTTCTTTGCCTTTCTGGGCTTTGCCGCCTGGTGGTTCGGGCTTTCATGAGGAGACAGGCGATGCTGATCCGTTCGCCCGAAGAGGATGACCGTGACGCCTGGGGGGCGCTGTTTGCCGGTTACCTTGCCTTCTACAAGGCCGAACTGCCGCTTGCGGTCGTGGAGCACACCTTCCGCCGCATCGTCGACCAGCGCTCGGCCATCTATGGTCTTGTGGCCGAGGACGAGGAGACGGGCGCACTGCTCGGCCTGACGCATTTCATCTTCCATCCCTCCAGTTGGAGCCCGACGGGCTATTGCTATCTGGAAGACCTCTTCGTGGCGCCGGAGGGGCGGGGCAAAGGTGTCGGACGGGCCCTGATCGAGGCGGTGGAAGCGGCCGCGCGCGAGGCGGAGGCCACCCGGCTCTACTGGGTCACCCAGCAGGACAACGCCACTGCGCGCAGGCTCTACGACGCTCTCGTGCCGGTTTCCGATTTCGTCCAGTATCGGAAGGCGCTGTGATGCGGCTTCAAGGGCTTCTTCTGGCGGCGGGACTTGTCTTGCTCGCTGGCTGCGGCTTTCTCGACAGCGAGGAATCGCCCGACGATTACGATGTGCACGGCATCGACATCTCCACCTGGCAGGGCGACATCGATTGGAACGCGGTTCGCGCCGACGGTGTGGCGTTCGCCTTCATCAAGGCAACGGAGGGCGGGGATCATCTCGACCCGCGCTTCCAGCAGAACTGGGAGGCCGCACGGGCGGCGGGCGTGCCGCGCGGCGCCTATCACTTCTATTATTTCTGCCGCCCGGTGGCCGATCAGATCGCCTGGTTCATCGAGAATGTGCCGGTCGACCCTTCGGCGCTGCCGCCGGTGCTCGACATGGAATGGAACGCGCATTCGCCGTCCTGCAACCGTCGCCCGCCACGCGCCGAGGTTCTGGCCGACATGAACGCCTTCCTCGCCGCCATCGAGGCGCATTACGGGCGGCGTCCGATCATCTATACGAGCGTCGATTTCCACCGCGACGTGCTGGTCGATGCCTTCACCGATTATCCGGTCTGGGTGCGTTCGGTCGCCGATCCGCCTTACCGTCGCTACACGCGCCGGCAGTGGACGTTCTGGCAGTATACCGCCGAGGGGCGCGTGCGCGGCATTTCCGGTGATGTCGACCGCAATGTCTACTGGGGCAGCGCGCGCGAATGGACGCGCTTCGTGCGCGGCGAAACGCCGCGCTGAAGGCCTTCAGATCCAGCGCTTCGTGCGGGCCATATAGTCCTCATAGGCCTTGCCGAAGCGGGCCTTGAGGTGGGCTTCCTCACGCTCGATCGCCAGCTTGTCGATGACGATGCCGAGGATCGGCGCCATGGCGACCAGCCAGACATTGCCGATGAGAAGCCCGAGGCCGGCGACCAGAAAGACATTGCCGAGATAGATCGGGTTGCGGATCTTCGTGAACGGACCGTCGGTGACGAGGGCATCCGATCCCTTGTGCGGCATGATTGTCGTTCGGGCACGCCGCAGCGCCAGCATGGCCGTCACGTCGAGCGCGACCGTGGTGCAGACGAGGCAGGCGCCGATCACCGCAAGGACGATGCGTGCAACGCCCTCCGGCGGGGAAAGCGGCCACAGCCAGTTGATGAGAAAGCCATCGGCCAGCGCGCCGACGAGCAGCACCGGCGGCCAGGGAAAGATGTTGGGGCGTTCTTCAATGCCGTTCTGCATGACCTGCCTTCGCGAAAGGGGATTGCCGAGCGGCCCGGCCCGGATACGATGTGCCCATGCAGGCGAGCTTTACACCCAAAGATCCCGATTATGCGAGGCGCGTCGCGGCGAGCTTCGCTCGTCAGGGCTTCATGGCGCATCTTGGCGCGGTTCTGGAGCGGGTGGAGCCGGGCCTTGTCGAGATCGGGCTGGATGCCGCCGATCATCTTTCCCAGCAGCACGGCTATTTCCATGCCGGCGGCACCATCGCGATTGCCGATTCGGCTGCCGGTTATGCGGCACTCAGCCTGTTTCCGGCCGGTTCGGGCATCCTGACCAGCGAACTCAAGATCAATCTTCTCAATCCCGCGTCCGGCCCGCGCCTTGTCGCAAGAGGCGCGGTTGTGAAGCCCGGCAGGACGCTCACCATCTGCCGCGGCGATGTCTATGGCGGCGAAGGGGCTGCGACGCATGTCGCGACAGGGCTTTTCACCATGATGCGGCTGGAAGGGCTCGACGACTGAACGCAAAAGACGACTGAAACCCAAAAAAGAACGGTACGGTCCACGGAGGAAACACAATCATGCGCAATTCGCTTCCCGTTTTCGATTTCGGTCTCGGTGAGACCGCCGACATGCTGCGCGACACGGTTGCGTCCTATGCCTCGGAAAAGATCGCTCCTCTCGCCGACAAGGTCGACCGCGAGGACTGGTTCCCGCGTCAGCTCTGGCCCGAGATGGGCGAGCTTGGCCTTCACGGCATCACCGTGGAAGAGGAGTGGGGCGGATCCGGGCTCGGCTATCTGGAACACTGCATCGCCTTGGAGGAGATCAGCCGGGCTTCGGCCTCGGTCGGGCTCTCCTACGGCGCGCATTCCAATCTGTGCGTCAATCAGCTGCGGCGCTGGGGCAATGAAGACCAGAAGAAGCGCTACCTGATGCCGCTCGTCACCGGCGAGCATCTCGGCGGGCTGGCGATGAGCGAGCCCGGTGCCGGCTCCGACGTGGTGTCGATGAAGCTGAAGGCGGAAAAGCGCGGCGATCGCTATGTGCTCAACGGCACCAAGATGTGGATCACC
>JAGRKQ010000250.1 GCA_020442235.1 Hyphomicrobiaceae bacterium
CACAAGGCCATCCCCGGCGGCTATGCCGGGGGTAAGATCGCCTTCAATCGCATACCGCATGAGCATGATTTTTTATGATCAGGTGAATTTGATCTGAAGCGAGAAAAATATGTCCCGAGAGATGCTTGCCGTCCTGCCGCCGCTCCATAACTCTTGATGCGACAGGCCCCGATTCCGGTGGGCCGCAGGATGATCATCATGAGCGATACACAGTCTCCCATCGACCTTTACTACTGGCCGACGCCCAACGGCTGGAAGATCACCATCATGCTGGAGGAGCTGGGCGTTCCCTACAATCTCCACCTCGTCAACATCGGTGCGGGCGACCAGTTCAAGCCTGAATTTCTCGCCATTTCGCCCAACAACAAGATGCCGGCCATTGTCGATCCCGAGGGACCGGACGGGGCGCCGATCGCGATCTTCGAGTCCGGTGCGATCATGCAGTATCTCGGGCGCAAGTTCGGCCGGTTCTATCCGGCGGATGAGCGCGGCCGGGTCGAGGTCGATCAGTGGCTGATGTGGCAGATGGGCGGTTTCGGGCCGATGCTCGGCCAGAATCACCACTTCAACATCTATGCGCCGGAGAAGCTGGCCTATGCGATGAAGCGCTATACGGACGAGACGCACCGGCTTTACGGCGTGCTCAACATCCGTCTGGCCGACCGCGCGTTTGTTGCCGGGGACTATTCCATCGCCGACATGGCGATCGTCGGCTGGGCGACGCTCTGGGAGCGTCAGAAGATGGACATTTCGGAGTTTCCCAACGTCCAGCGCTGGCTCGACACCATGCTGGCCCGCCCGGCGGTGGCGCGCGGTCTTGCCATCGGCAAGGAGAGCCGCAAGCCGATGGATGACGACGAGAAGAAGGTGCTGTTCGGCCAGCGGGCACGCACGGCCTGAAGCGCCGGCGGCGGGGCGTCAGGCGCGCCCCGCCGACCCGGACAGATGCATCGGGTCGATGCCGCAGGCCGCCAGCGCGCGCTTGTAACGCTGGTCCGGCGGTGTCTCGAACAGAACGTCATGCGGCGTATCGAGGATCAGCCAGGAATTGGTCGCCAGTTCGTCTTCCAGCTGCCCGGCGCCCCATCCCGAATAGCCGAGCGCGAAGAGCGCATGGTTTGGCCCGCGCTGCTCGGCCATGGCGCGCAGCATGTCCGTCGTGCCGGTGAGGCAGATGTCGCCGGAAACGGAAATGGTGGAAGTGGCGAGCTGCACGTCTTTCGTATGCAGGATGAAGCCGCGCCCGGTTTCCACCGGTCCGCCGAGCATGATGGGAATGTCAGGCGCGGAGCCGCCTTGCCGGTCGCTGCTGGCCGGGATGATGCCGAGCTGGTCGAGAAGGCCTGCGAAGGAAAGATCCGGCGCAGGCTTGTTGATGACGAGCCCCATCGCACCTTCGCCCGAATGCGAGCACATATAGATGGCGGCATTCCTGAAGCGACTGTCGCCGATTTCCGGCATCGCCACGAGAAGCTTGCCGACGATGTCGATCCCGCGGTCGCCCGCAGCCTTGGTCTCTGGTTTCATGCAAGGAAGCTTAGCCGAATGCCAAACAAGCGCAACGGAACCCTGACATGAGCCTTTCGCGCCGTCTTTTCCTGTCGAGCTTCATCCTGGCGAGCCTTGCCTCGCGGGCAAGGGCGCTGGATGCGCCGGGCGGTGCAGTCCATCTGATCGTGCCAGGCGGGCCTTCGCAGGCCGACGGGCGGCGCCTTGCGGGGCTGTTCTTCGCGCTCGAGCCTGGCTGGAAGACCTATTGGCGCGCGCCTGGGCCGGTCGGCCTTGCCCCGTTCATAGAGGATGCGGGTTCCGACAATCTTGC
>JAGRKQ010000251.1 GCA_020442235.1 Hyphomicrobiaceae bacterium
CCAGATCCTGCACTGAGGCGTGTTGTGCCCGAAACGAAAAAGCCCCGCTTCGTGCGGGGCTTTTTTATGGGGCGTTTCGGGCCTTTCACGATTCACGCCGGTCCGGTCGCAACATCCGTCTCCGGGTGCCCGCCCCATTCGGCATAGGCGCCGTCATAAAGCCCGCCGGTGGCGTGGCCGCGCGCCGCCAGCGCCAGCGTGATGAGCGCCGCCGTGACGCCCGAACCGCAACTGGTGATGACCGGCCTCATCGGATCGAAACCGGCCTCGGCAAGGGCGGCATCGAGGACGGCATCGCCGGCAAGGCGCCCGTCGGCGACAAGCCGGTCGAACGGCAGGCTGCGGCTTGCCGGGATGTGGCCCGAGCGAAGGCCGGGGCGCGGTTCGGGCGCTTCGCCGCGAAAGCGCTCCGCCGGGCGGGCATCGAGGATCTGGGCGCTGCCCGTTTCGCTGGCGCGCTTGACGACGTCCAGCGTCTTGACCGCCGAACGGTCGATGCGGGCGGTGAAATGGCGCGGCTGACGGGAGACGGCGCCATCCTCCACCGGTCGGCCTTCGGCGATCCAGGCCGGCAATCCGCCATCCAGCACGAAGACGTTCTCGACGCCCATGGTGCGGAAGGTCCACCAGGCGCGGGCGGCGGAAAACAGCCCCATTCCGTCATAGACGACGATGGTCTGCCCGTCGCCGATGCCGAGTTTGCGCATGGCGCTGGAGAAGGCGATCTGGTCGGGCAGCATGTGCGGCAGGTCGCGGGAGGTGTCGGCGATGGTGTCGATGTCGAAGAACACCGCGCCGGGAATGTGCTGCTCCAGATATTCGGCTTTCGGCTGGCGCTGCATCGCCGGCAGATACCAGGAGGCATCGACGGGGACCACATCCGGCGAGGCCAGATGTTCGGCCAGCCATTCGGTGGAAACGAGAACATTGTCGCGATGGGACACGGGGGGATTTCCTTGTTCCTGGTCGGTTTTTGGCGGGTCAGTCGAGAAGGGCGATGCGGAAGCGCCGGTTCTGACGGCCTTTCTTTTCAATCCTGGTGATGGCGACGGGGCCGATCTCCCCTGTCGACGCCACATGCGTGCCGCCGCAGGGTTGCAGATCGACGTCGCCGATGCGGATGAGGCGCACACGGCCCTGACCGGTGGGCGGTTTGACGGACATGGTCTTTATAAGGTCCGGGCGCGCCGCCATCTCCTCGTCGCTGATCCACTCCTGCGTGACCGCAAGATCGCGGGCGGCCAGCGCGGTCAGCGCCTGCGACAGGGCGTCCTTGTCGAAACTGGCTTCGGGCATGTCGAAATCGAGTCGGCCTTCGCCATCGCCGATCTGCCCGCCGGTGACGGGATGAGGCACGAGAACCGACAGAAGATGCAGAGCCGTGTGCACGCGCATATGCCGGTATCGGCGCGGCCAGTCGATGTGGCAGATCACCGGATCGCCGGCGGCCAGCGGGCAGGACGCTTCCATCTGAAGGCGGGGCGTGCGTGCCGCGTCGAGCGTGCAGTCGACGACGGGGAGCATGCGGCCGTCTTGCGTCTCCAGCCGGCCGCTGTCGCCGGGTTGCCCGCCGCCGCGCGCATAAAAGGGCGTGCGATCGAGAACGACGCCATCGGCGCCAACATCCAGCACCCGCGCTTCGCAGGTGCTGAGATAGGCATCGTCGCGGAACAGAAGCTCCGTGATCATGGACGTCTCCCGGATCGTTTTTGGGCACTCTAGACGATTTTTTCCCGCATGCAGCCCGGTGCTGGTGAAATTCCAGGCCACGGGAAAATCCGGATGAGGTGCGCCTTGCAAGACAATTTCGCCGGCTTGGCGATCCAGCTCTTAAGTAGTCGCCCCAAGGGTGCGGCAGGCAACCGCATTTCCTTGAAAAAAATCACGAAAAAGCTGCCTTGAAAGATGATCCGAAGGGCCGCCACCGCCGTAGTCCCGTCATGAAAACCGCAAGCACAGAGAGCACGAAAGGGCGCAGGGCGTGACGTTCAGGCAAGATCACTGGGACTGCGGGGGAAGCCTCGATGGGCTTCTGGCCGGTTATGCCCTTGGCGCTCTTCCCCGTCCCGTGCGCAGGCTTGTGGACGCGCATCTGGAGATGAAGCCGCAAGCGCGCGAGTTTGTACACGGGCTGGAATGTCTGTGCAGCGCCAAGATGGAGAAGGCTCCTCCGGCCGCACTCAGCAATCGGGAGACCATGCTTTCGGCGATCCTCGCTGCTGAACCGGCCGCAAGGCCGTGCTGCAAGGCAAAAGCGCACGGTATCGAAGCCTCGTTGCCGCGCGCCCTGACATCTTATGTCGGCGTGCCGCTGGATGCGTTGCGCTGGCGACGCATTCTTCCCGGTCTCAAGGAAGCCAGGCTGCCGGAAGAAGATGGATGCTCGGTATCCTTGATGCAGATCCGGGCCGGCACCAAGGTGCCTCAACACACCCATGAAGGGCAGGAAATCACCCTTGTCCTCAAAGGCGCCTTCGCCGACGAGACCGGGCGCTATGGCGCCGGCGACATTGCCATCGGGGACGAAGCGCTCGATCACAGGCCCATTGTCCCGCAAGACGAAGACTGCCTGTGCTTCATTGTGATTGACGGGCGTCTGCGCCTCACCGGCCCGGTGGGCGGTCTCGTTTCACGCTTCTTCGGCTAAAATCCCAGTCCGCCTCAAGGCAAATCGGCATAGGCGGCCAAAGCCCGGTCGCGCGCCACACCGTGATCGATGATCGGGCGGGGGTAGGTCTCGCCGAGACGCACGCCGGCGCGGTGCAGCGTTGCCGCATCGGCCTCCCAGGGCTTGTGGATGAAGCGGGCGGGAAGCGTCGCAAGCTCGGGAACGAAGCGGCGCACATAGTCGCCATCGGGGTCGAAGCGTTCGCCCTGAAGGATCGGGTTGAAGATGCGGAAATAGGGAGCGGCATCGGCGCCGGAGCCGGCAATCCACTGCCAGCTTGCCGTGTTGCTGGCCGGATCCGCATCGACAAGGGTATCCCAGAACCAGTCCTCGCCGTGCCGCCAGTCGATCAGGAGGTTCTTGACCAGAAAGGACCCGACGACCATCCGCACGCGGTTGTGCATCCAGCCGGTCTGCCAGAGCTCGCGCATGCCGGCATCGACGATGGGGTATCCGGTCAGCCCGAAATGCCAGCGTTTCAGCGTTTCCGGGTCGGGTTCGGCCCAGGCAAAGGCATCGAAGCGGGGCTGGAAGTTCTGCGTGCCGAGATCGGGATTGTGGAAGAGGAGGTGATAGGAAAACTCCCGCCACAGAAGCTCGGAATGGAACTTGTCCACCGCCTTGCGCGGAACGTCGGCCGTCTCAACGCGGTGCCAGCAAAGACGCGGCGAGATTTCCCCGAAGCGCAGATGGGGCGAAAGCCGCGAGGTGGAGCGTTTGCCGGGAATGTCGCGCTCTTCATGGTAGCGGGCGAGCGGCCCTTCGACGAAACGGTCGAGGGCGGTGAGCGCACCGTCTTCACCGGGTGTCCAGGCTTCCTTGATGCCACCGGCCCAGTCGGGCCGCCTGGGAAGCAGCTCGAGCGCATCGAGCGTCAGGCCGGATGCCGCGTTTATCACCGACGTATCAGCGCTTTCCGGCACGCCCATCGGCTGATCCGGCGTGCCTTTCTCCCGGCAGGCGCGCGCAAAGGGCGTGAACACCTTGTAGGGACCGCCGGTCTTGGTCGCGACGGTCCAGGGCTCATGAAGAAGCGCGGCGTTGTGGCTCTTGACGCTGAGCCCCTTGTCCTGAAGCGCGCTCTTGAGGCTGCTGTCGAGTTCGATGGCCGGGCCTTCATAGCGCCGGTTCCAGTGAATGGAGGTGACGCCAAGCGCTTCTGCAAGCTGCGGCAGGATCGTGTGGGATGAGCCTCTCTTCAGGATGAGCCCGCCCGTCAGCGGCGCCAGTCTGGCATGGAGGGCTTCCAGCGCATGGTGCAGCCACCAGCGCGAGGCCCCGCCAGGCGGACGCAGGCCGTCATGACCCTCTTCGAGAATATAGACCGCGTAAGTCGCGCCGGGCTCGCAAAGGGCGCTGGCAAGGGCCGGATTGTCGTGAAC
>JAGRKQ010000252.1 GCA_020442235.1 Hyphomicrobiaceae bacterium
CGGCCCGCCCGGTCTTTGCCCGCCCGTTGCCGGCCCGCCCGGCCATTGCACGCTCTCGAAGCCGCGCCGGGCAAGCGTGCCGGCAACGGCATTGCGCACCGGCGGCAAAAGCAGGAGCAGCGCCGGAATGTCGAGAAAAAAGCCCGGAATCAAAAGCGCGATGGCGCTGAGCGCGACCAGAAGCACACCGATCGCCTCGCGGGCGAGCGTGCCGTCCTCGCGCGCCTGCGGCCTCAGCACGAAGCCGATGTGGCGAAAGGCGGTGAGCCCCAGAAGCATGGCAAAGGCCTGAAGCGCCAGCGTGCCCAGGATGCCGAGCCGGCTGCCGACCACGACGATGGAGGCGATCTCGGCACTGATGAGAAGGAGGAAGATGATAAACGGCAAGGAAGCGGCCTGCTGGACTGGGGTCGGAGGGAAGGGATCGGACGGCAAGAATAGCTGAAGTCTGCCCGATGTGGGACCTGGCGCATGAAAGCGCAAGTTTTGTATGCCCTTGCTTGACGCGGACGCTTTGCGTCTGGATGTTCGCGTCATGATCCCCCATATCTGGAGGGAGCGCCCGGCCGAACGCCCCGGCCGGCATGAGACGGATAATGACCGCGCCCGAACGGGCGTTTGCGTCCCCGCTAAGGCGGATGGAAGGAACGACGGCAGCCCGATGAACGGTTTCGACATCTACACCCTGATTTTTCTCGTCATCGCGGTGGTGATCTTCCTGCGGCTGCGCAGCGTGCTCGGCCGTCGCACGGGCCATGAGCGCCCGCCCTTCGATCCCTATTCGGCCCGCGAAAGCCGCGAGGAAGGCACCCCCCCTGCCGATGCCGGCCAGGCCGGCGACAAGGTGATCACCCTGCCGCGCGGACGCGAGCGCCGCCCCGACGCCATCGAGGCCGATGCCCGCATCGCCGGCATCGCCGAAAAGGGCTCCGCGCTCGATGCGGCCCTGCGCGCGGTCATGGCGGGGGATGCCAATTTCGATCCGCGCCAGTTTCTGGAAGGCGCCAAGGTCGCTTACGAGATGATCGTCACCGCCTTCCACAACGGCGACAAGAAGGGTCTGAAGCCGCTTCTGTCGAACGAGGTCTATGAGGGCTTCGCCGCGGCCATCGACGAGCGCGCCGCCAATGGCGAGAAGGTGGACTTCACCTTTGTCGGCATGGACCGGGCCTCCATCGTCGGCGCGGAAATGGAAAATCGCACCGCCCAGCTGACGGTGCGCTTCGTCAGCCAGATGATTGCCGTGACGCGCGGCAAGGACGGCCAGCCCGTCGATGACGAGCCGGCAGCCGTCACCTCGTCCAACGATGTGTGGACCTTTGCCCGCGACGTGACCTCCAGCGATCCGAACTGGCGCCTTGTCGCAACGGACAGCAATTCCGAGTGAGGGAGCGATGGCGTGCCGGCCTTGCGCATCATGGGTTGGGCACGCGCTGCTTTTGCGCTGTTGCGGGCGCGGATCGCGCTCGCCGGCCTCCTATGCTGCGCCATGCTGACATCGGCCGAAGCTTTCTACGAAACGCCGGGCTGGCGGGCCGACGATCATCTGGCCGCCTTTTCCGTCTTTCGGCGCTTTTGCGAAACCGGCCCGGTCGCACCCGCGCTGGGAGCGGTCTGCGACGAGGCGCTCGGCTCGCTGATTGAAACGCCCTTTGCCGCACGGCGCTTCTTCGAGCAGCGTTTCGAGCCGAGGACCCTGCCCGAGACCGGGCTCCTCACCGCCTATTACGAGCCGGAGGTGGAGGCATCGCGCACGCAAAGCGCTGCCTTTCCTGCCCCGCTCTATCGCCTGCCGCCGGGCGGGCCGCCCTATCCCGACCGCCCGGCGGTGATGGCCGGCGCGCTCGCGGGCCGGGAGCTGGAACTTGTGTTCCTCAAGGACCCCGTCGACGCCTTCTTCATTCACGTCCAGGGTTCGGCCCGGCTGCGGCTTGAGGACGGCACGGTGATGCGGGTCGGTTTTGCCGGAAAATCGGGCCACCCCTATACGTCGATTGGCCGGGTGCTGGTGGAGCGCGGCGCGCTCACGCTGGAAGAGGCAACGATGACCGGCATCCGCGCCTGGCTTGCCGCCAACCCCGATGAGCGCGATGCGGTTCTTGCCGAAAACCGCTCCTTCATCTTCTTTCGTGAGATCGAGGGTCTCGACGCCGGCCTCGGGCCCATCGGCGCGGCCGGCCGGCCGCTGACGCCGGGGCGCTCGATTGCCGTCGATCCCGAAGTGGTGGGCTATGGCTTTCCTGTCTTTCTCGAAACCGGCGGCGCCTTTCCGGGCAGCCAGACCGCGCTCCAGCGCCTGACGCTGGCCGAGGATACCGGCTCGGCCATTCGCGGCCCGGCCCGCGCCGATCTCTTTCTCGGTTCGGGCGCGGCGGCGGGGGGTCTTGCCGGTGACGTGCGCCTGCCCCTGCGCATGACCGTCCTCTATCCGCGCGCCGGGGTCCAGCCGTGACGCGGCGGCGCAAGAGCCTTTCCGAGGAAGACCGCGCCCTTTGGAAGAAGGTCGCCGAGACGGTGACGCCGCTGCATCGCAAACCCCTCAAGCCGGAGGCGGGCGATGCCAAGGAGACGGTTTCCGGAGATGCGCTGGCCGCGGCGACGGCGCCCGTGGCCGGAAAGCCTGTCGCCCCAGGAGTGACGGCCAGGAAAGCCGCGCCAAAGCCCCTGCCGCCGCCGCTCGTCCCGCTCGACCGGCGCACCCAGCGGGCGATTGATCGTGGACGCATGCCCATCGATGCCCGCATCGACCTGCACGGCCTCAATCAGGAAGCTGCGCACCACCGCCTGCATGCCTTCATCGAGGCCGAATGCGCGCGTGGGGCAAGGCTGGTGCTGATCATCACCGGCAAGGGGCGGGCCGATCCCGCCGATCCCTTTGCCGAAATCGGCGTTCTGAAGCGCAAGGTGCCGCAATGGCTGGCCCTGCCGGAGTTTCGTGGCAAGATTCTCTCCGTCGAGCCGGCCTTGCCGCGACATGGCGGGGCGGGCGCCTATTATGTGCGTCTTCGCCGCGAAGGACGGAAGGGACACCGGCCATGACGCCGCTTGGACGCCATTTGCGCGCGCTGCGCGCCGACCGCGGCCTGACCTTGAAGGAGATGGCCGAAGGGCTCGGGGTGTCGAGCGCCTATCTTTCGGCGCTGGAACATGGAAAGCGCGGCGTGCCGAACTGGTTCTTCGTGCAGCGGATCATCGCCTTTCTCAACCTGATCTGGGACGATGCCGAGGAAATTCAGCGCCTCGTGCTGGTGTCCGATCCGAAGGTCGCCATCGAGACCACCGGCCTGTCGCCGGAGGCGACGGAACTCGCCAACCGTCTCGCCCGGACCATCGACCGGCTGTCGCCGGAGGACTGCCGCGCCCTGATGGAGGCGCTTGAGGCACAGATGAAGGGCGGCTGAACCCGAAGTGCCCTCAGCCACCGCGCTCAGAGGATGAAACGCGACAGATCGGCGTTGCGGGCAAGATCGCCGATATTTTCTTCCACGAAGGCGCCGTCGATGGTGACGTTGTCGCCGGAGCGGTCGGGCGCGGTGAAGGAAATCTCTTCCAGGATCTTCTCGATCACCGTCTGCAGGCGCCGCGCGCCGATGTTTTCCACGCTGGAATTGATCTCCACCGCCAGCCGGGCAATCGTCTCGATGGCGTCCTCGGTGAAGGCGAGCGTCACGCCCTCGGTGCCGAGCAGCGCCACCTGCTGCTTGATCAGGCTGGCTTCGGTGTCGGACAGGATGGCGCGGAAATCCTCCACCGTCAGCGGCTTCAGCTCCACCCGGAT
>JAGRKQ010000253.1:0-4073 GCA_020442235.1 Hyphomicrobiaceae bacterium
CGTTGCGCCGAGTTCGCGTTCCTGCCGGTCGGGGGAAGAAGAGGGATCGCTGCTCATGCGCGATCCTTATGCGCTGCAAGAGGGCGCATCAAGCGCCCCCGCGCACCATGGTCAGGAACCGCACCTGCTCGGCCGCATCATCGGCAAAGACGCCGCGAAACTGGGTGGTCAGGGTCGAGACGCCCTGTTTCTGGATGCCGCGCATCGACATGCACATGTGCTCTGCCTCCAGCATGACGGCAAGGCCGCGCGGGCGCAGCGCATCGTCGATGGCGTCGGCGATCTGGGCGCTCATGGCTTCCTGCGTCTGGAGGCGGCGGGCAAAGATGTCGACAACGCGGGCGAGCTTGGACAGGCCCACGACGCCGGAAGCCGGATAGTAGCCGATATGCGCCTTGCCGACGAAAGGCACCATGTGGTGCTCGCAATGGGAGAAGAAGGGAATGTCGCGCACAACCACCATGTCGGCGTAACCGGAAACTTCCTCGAAGGTGCGTTCCAGTTCCTCGCCGGCATCAAGGTGGTAGCCGCCGTAAAGCTGCTCGAAGGCCTTGGCGACGCGGCGCGGTGTATCGACGAGACCCTCGCGGTCCGGGTTGTCGCCGGCCCAGGCAATCAGCGTGCGCACGGCCGCTTCGGCTTCCGCGCGCGAGGGGCGCTCTGGCGTCTCGACAAGGTCGGCATTCGCCTTCAGGGTCTTCACAATGGCGTCCATCGAACGGCTCCTGTGCGTCAGTCTAGCAGAATACGCACCCTTTTCCGTATTGGACCATGTAAGGGCCGGGCGGTGAAATGCAATCTCCGCCGCATGAACCGGATCAACTCAGCTCCGGTGGCCAGGCCATGCCGGAAGCGCCGGGGCCCTTGGGGGCGCGCGCTGCGGCAATGGTTGCGGCATCAAGGCCGAGCGCGGCCAGAACCCTGTCGGTTGCATCGTCCTCTGGATCGAAGCCCCGCGGCAGGATCTGAGGATCGAGTGCCGGCAATACGGGAACGGTATCGGCACCGAGGCCGGCGTGACGGGCGGCATTGTGCGGATCGCCGGAAAATTCGTCCGGGGCGAGGACGGGCGTGACGCAGGCATCGGTGCCGATGAAGTGTTCCGACCAGGCATCGCGGCTTTTGGTCAGGAAGGCTTCGGCGAGCCTCTCTTCGATGGCCGGCCAGTTGGCGCGTTTCATGTGATCGGGCGCCTCGCCAAGCCCCAGCGCGGTCCACAGAGCCACGAAGAAGGGCCGCTCCAGGGCGCCGACGGCGACAAAGCCGCCGCAGGCGCAATGATAGGTGCGGTAGAAGGGCATGGAGCCGGCCAGCAGACCCTCGCCCCGTGCGGGGTTGTGGATCGTGTTCCACAGCGGCAGGTGCATGGCCATCAGCGAGCGCACCCCGTCGATCATGGCGACATCGAGATGGCGGCCCTGGCCGGTGGCGCGGGCCTCGATCGCGGCGGCGAGGATGGAAAAGGCGGCGACGATGGAGCCGCCGGCAAAATCGGCCACCAGATTGAGCGGCGCGCGGGGCGGGCGGTCCGGTTCGCCAAAGGCGCCCAGCGCACCGCCGATCGCCAGATAGTTGATGTCGTGGCCGGCATCGCCGGCGCGCGGTCCGCTCTGGCCGTATCCGGTGAGCGAGCAATAGACGAGCGCCGGATTGAGGGCCGAGAGCGTGCCGTAATCCGCACCGAGCCGGGCAGCCGCGCCCGGGCGAAAGCCTTCCACGAAGACGTCGGCGCTGGCGACAAGGGTGTGCAGCGCCTGTCGTCCGGCTTCGCCCTTCAGATCGAGGGCTATGGCAGTCTTGCCGCGCATGAAGACGGAAATCGCTTCCGAACTGCGCCCGCCGCCGACGGCGATCACCTCGGCGCCGAGATCGGCCAGAAGCATGGTGGCGTAGGGGCCCGGTGCCAGGCGGGACATGTCCACCACGCGCAGGCCGTGAAGGGGCAGGGGCCTTTCGGGCGCCGGGTCTTGCATGCGTTTCTCTCCGGGGGCTGTCGTTGTTGTTTCGGAGGCTGGCAGAAAGCGTGCGCGAAGACCATATTGTCGGCAGGAAACGAGGTTTGCGATGGACGACCTTTACAATCGCCAGCTTCTGGAGCTTGCCGGCTCGATTGCCCATATCGGCCTGCTCGACGGGGCCATGGGAACGGCGACGCGTCATTCGCGGCTGTGCGGCTCGACCGTGACGGTGAGCGTCGATGTCGATGCGCAGGGACGGGTTTGCCGTTTCGGCCAGGATGTGAAGGCCTGCGCGCTCGGGCAGGCCTCGTCCTCCATTCTCGGGCGGCATGTGATCGGGCGTTCGCTCACTGAGATCGAGACGGCGCGCGATGGCCTGAGGGCGCTGCTGAAAGAGGGCGTTCTGCCGCAGGACCCCAACTTCCCGGAACTCGATATTCTTGCGCCGGTCCGGGACTACAAGGCGCGACACGCCTCGACGATGCTTGCCTTCGAGGCGGCGGCGGAAGCGGTGGCCCAAGCGCTTGGCGGTAAGGAAGCGCTTGGCGGCGAGGATGTCGCCCCCGCCCTTGACGGAGCGGGCCGGGTCTAGCGATAGGCGTCGCGAAAGGCGGCGACGGCCTCGTCGAAACGCGCTTCCAGATAGGGCGATGCGCCCCGGCATCCCTCGATCACCTTGATCGACCAGTCGACATAGTCGCGCAGCCGGTCCGGCGGCCAGTCCGGCGGGCTTTGAACGAGGCTGCGGACATTGGAGGTCTTGTCGGCGAGCTTGATGATCTTGGCCCGCGGCGACAGGTTTGGCGCCCTTTCGACCTGAAGCGCCTTGCGTTCGGCGAATTTCATCGTCTTGTCGTCGGTGACCTCGTCGACGATGCTGGCGATCTCCTCGCCGAAGCTTGTGGCAAGGTCGGTGTGGGTGACGGCGGTGTCCTCCACCGAATCGTGCAAGAGCGCGGCGGCAATGGCGGTCGTGTCCTCACCCTCGGTCGCTTCGGCAACGAGATGGGCCACTTCGATCAGGTGATTGATATAGGGCTCGCCGCGATTGCCCTTGCGCCGCTGGTCGACATGGGCTTCCGCGGCAAATCGCAGCGCGCGGATCGTAAGAAGCAGGGTGTTGGCCATGGCCGGCGAATCCGATGCTTTGCCAGGATCAGCGCATAAGGTAGGCACGGGACCGGTTTGTTGTCACGGGAGGGGCCGGCAATGCTCTCGCCATCGCGCTGGCCGCGCCTCATTGCGGTCGGTCTCATCAGGATTTACCGGCACAGCCTGTCGGCCTTCTTCGGGCGCACCTGCCGGCATCTGCCGACCTGTTCCAGTTTTGGCGAGGAGGCGATCGGGCGCTACGGGCTGTGGGCCGGCGGCTGGATGCTGGCGGCGCGGCTTTGGCGCTGCCGTCCGCTCGGCTCGTCGGGCCTCGATCCGGTGCCTGATGTCTTGCCCGCCGATGCGCATTGGTATAGCCCGTGGCGCTATGGCCGGTGGACGGGCGCGCATATTCCGCCTGAAAACCGGCTCGGCTGAACGCCGTTCCGACGCTTACCCGGACCTGTGGCCGGGAGTGAGCCCATGAGGAGACATTGATGCCTGTCCTGACTTTTCCCGACGGTTCTTCGCGCGCCTATGACGCTGGTGTGACCGGCCGCGACGTTGCCGAATCCATTTCCAAATCGCTCGCCAAGAAGGCCGTCGCCATGGCCATCGACGGCACGGTCACGGATCTTGCTGACCCGATTGCGGGCGATGCGGCCATCGAGATCTTGACCCGCGACGATCCGCGTGCGCTGGAACTCATCCGCCACGACTGCGCGCATGTCATGGCCGAAGCCGTGCAGGAGCTTTTTCCCGGCACGCAGGTCACCATCGGCCCGGTGATCGACAACGGCTTCTTCTACGATTTCGCCCGCAACGAGCCTTTCACCACCGAAGATCTGCCGAAGATCGAGGCGAAGATGCGCGAGATCATCCAGCGCAACCAGCCCTTCACCAAGGAGGTCTGGGACCGCGACCGCGCCAAGGCCGTCTTCTCTGCCAAGGGCGAGGACTACAAGGTCGAACTCGTCGATGCGATCCCCGGCAACGAGGATCTGAAGATCTATGCGCAGGGCG
>JAGRKQ010000253.1:4137-4542 GCA_020442235.1 Hyphomicrobiaceae bacterium
GCTGATGAAGGTCGCCGGTGCCTATTGGCGGGGCGATGCCAACAACGCCATGCTGACCCGCATCTATGGCACCGCCTGGAAGGACGAGGCGGAGCTCAAGGCCTATCTTCACATGCTGGAAGAGGCGGAAAAGCGCGACCATCGCCGGCTCGGGCGGGAGATGGATCTTTTCCATTTCCAGCAGGAAGGGCCGGGCGTCGTCTTCTGGCATTCCAAGGGCTGGACGGCCTTCCAGGAACTGGTCGCCTATATGCGCCGGCGTCTTGCGGAGGACTATGAGGAGGTCAATGCGCCGCAGGTGCTGGTCTCCGATCTGTGGGAGACCTCGGGGCACTGGGAGTGGTATCGCGAGAACATGTTCGGCGTGCAGTCCGCCGGCGACGAGGCCGAGGACAAACGCGTCTT
>JAGRKQ010000030.1 GCA_020442235.1 Hyphomicrobiaceae bacterium
AGCGCGAGCCAGAACCAGATCAGGCCGCCGCCGGCAAAGGCCCATTCGGTGAACACCAGCACGATGAGGAAGGCGAAGTGGTTGAGGTAGCGTTCCGCCTCGCCCAGGATGATGAACACGGTCGTGTTGACGACGCCATAGACGAAGAATGCAACGCCCAGCAGCGCGAAGACGCCGTTGTCGGCAACCGGCCCGCTCGCCGCACCGCTCCAGACGAGCAGCGCCGCGGCAATCGCCACCGGGAACTTCAGAACGAGTCCGGAGAAGGAATTGCGTCCGGCCAGCGCGAAGCCGAAATGGACGATCTTCTCTTTCAGGCTCGGTGCGGCAAAGGCCTTGCGGAAAGGCGCCAGACCGTTGCGGTCTGCGATCGGCATCTTCCCCTTCCGCGTCTCGCCGAGATACCACAGAAGATGGCGGCCCTGCTCGCGCCAGGTCTTGAGGATGCCCCCTTGCGACACCGCCACCGCGCCGGCAAAGCCGAGAACGAGGCCGGCAATCAGCGCCGGTTTCCAGGCGAGCAGTGCGGCCGGCAGCACGACCAGCAGCACCATCTGGAGCCCGAATTTGGACGACAGCACGATATAGGCGACGAGAACGGCCATCGGCAGGACGAGCACCGCGCCGCTGAGCGGCAAGGGCAGGAAGGCCAGCAGCAGCAGCAAGCCGGCGGAAAGTTCCGAATAGAGCCGCGTGGTGAAATGCGAGGTCGAGCCGATGGCAACCTTGGAGAACATCATCGGCGTGAAGACATAGGCAAGGCCGGCCGCCGCGACGACGAGACCATCCAGCCCGGCGGCGCGCGCCAGCGCCATGGACGCAGCCAGCCCCAGCGCTTCAAAGACCGGATTCACCGCCTTGATCCAGCGGCCCAGAACGGCCTGTGGCAGGAAGGACAGAAGCCAGTGGGTCAGGAGCGGGTAATGAAACGGCCCGCCCTCGGCGACATCAGCGTGGATCGGCGCGAAGGGGCCGGTCTTCTGGCGCTTGACCGCCGTCAGGAAGTAAAGATGGCCCCAGCTGTCGAAGGAAAAGCGCACCCGCCAGACCATCGAAAGACGCTGCAAGAGACAGACAAGAACGACCGCGGCCAGAAGCAGAACGCTCACGCGCCCTCTCCTTCGTCCGAAGGCCGCTCCCTGGAGACGAGCGGCCGCGCCGGATTGCCGGCAACCTTGCCGCCGGCCGGCACATCTTCAAGAACGAGGCTGTTGGCGCCGACGATGGCGCCGTCACCGATGGTGACGCCGGCAGCGATCACCGCATTCGGCCCAAGATAGCAGTTGTCGCCGATCCGGGTCGGTGCCTTGCGATAGGGCGCCGCACCGCCCGAGACCGCCCAGTCCACCGTGTCGTGGGTGTAGATCTGGACACCGGCGGAAACGGAACAGCTGGAGCCGATCACGAGGCCGCCGCCGGAACCATCCAGAATGGTGAAGGGGCCGATCCAGGTGTTGGCGCCGACACGGACGTCGCCGAAGACATGGGCACTGTCATAGATCGAGGTGCCCTCGCCAAAGCCGAGGACAGCCGCCTTTTCCCAGCGGTCGGAGACATAGTCGCCGAAGGGCAGCGTGCGCTGGAAGCGGCCGTGCACCTCCTCGCGGCGGGCGCGCCAGAAGGCCTTGAGGTCGGCCAGCAGCCGATTCACAACGTCTGCTCCATCCATTCATTGACGTTGAGCAGCGACCAGATGAGAAGCCGGCGGTTCTGCTCGCCGTCGAGATGCTGGCGCACGAGGCTGGTGACCGCGCCGAAATCGAGAACGTCATAGACCGGCGCCTTGGGATCGAGCAGGCGGCGGCGCACGAAGTCGATGCTGTCGCCCTTGAACCAGGACGCATCCGGCGAGGAAAACCCTTGCTTCTCCGCCGTTGTGATGTCGGTCGGGATATAGGCCGCCATCATGTCGCGCAGGATTTGCTTGCCGTCGCTGGTGCGCTCGAAGAAGCGCTTCTTCTTGTTGCCGGGATCGTTCTCGTTGAGCCGCACCACTTCGGAGAGGTTGTTCAGCTTGAGACTGACCGGGCAGCGCATGGCGAATTCGACGAGATCGTTGTCCATGAAGGGCACGCGCGTTTCCAGGCTGTTGGCCATGGACAGCTTGTCCTCCACCACGAACAGCCCGTGCAGGAAGGTCTTCGCCTCGAAATAGAGCGAGTGGTTGATGTAGTCCTCGGGTCGCGTCAGGCGGTGCGCATGATCCTTGAACACATCATGGAAGATCGCCTGCGGATCGACGTGGGAGACATCCGACCAGATCGGCGCGAAGACATCCGGGAAATGGCGCCGCTCGATCAGACGCTGCCAGAAGTCGTAATATTTGGTCGCATAATCGTTGAAGTCGTCATTGCTGACGGCTCGGTAGTAGCGCCACGGATAACCGCCGAAGAGTTCATCGCCGCCGGCGCCCGACAGCACCACCTTGACGAATTTGCTGGCAAGGCGGGCGATGTAATAGTTCGGGTAGCTCTGGCCGACGCGCGGCTCTTCCAGATGGCGGGCAACGGCCGGCAGCGCCCGCTCCATGTCGCCGGCCTTCAGCACCATCTCGTAATGCTCGGTGCGGAACAGCGCCGACATCGCCTCGGCCCGGCGGCGTTCGTCGAAGGCAAGTTCCATGCCCGAGGCCGACGACAGGTCGAAGCCGCAGGTGAAGGTCTTCAGGTTCGGGAACGCCTTGGCGGCAATCGCGGTGATCGAACCGGAGTCCATGCCGCCGGAAAGATAGCTGCCAAGCTCGACATCGGCGACCAGCTGGCGGTTGACCGCCTGGCGGAAAAGCCGGTCCAGTTCCTCGCGATACTCTTCGTCGCTGGCGCGTTCCAGCGGCTCCTCGAAGTGGAAATCCCAATACTGACGGACCTCGAGCGCCGGTGCGGTCTCCTTCAGGTCGAGCCGGGCGAAATGCCCGGCCGGCAGCATCGACACGCCCTTCAGGAGCGTGCGGTCGGTGAAGATGTTCTGGAAGGTGAAATATTCGGCCAGCGCCTCGCGGTCGAGCACGCGGGCAAAGCCTGGCGCGGCCAGAAGCGCCTTCTGCTCGGAAGCGAAAGCCAGCCGTTTTCCATCGCTGTGGATGTAAAGCGGCTTGATGCCATAGCGGTCGCGCGCCAGGAGCAGCGTGCGCTCCGTGCGGTCGTAGAGCACGAAGGCGAACATGCCGTTGATGCGCGCCAGCGCATCCGGGCCCCAGGCTTCCAGCGCGGCCAGCAGCACCTCGGTATCGGACTGCGAGCGGAAACCGTATCCGAGCGTTTCCAGCTCCAGGCGCAGTTCGCGGAAATTGTAGATCTCGCCATTATAGGTGAGCACGAAGCGCCCGCTGGCGCTCATCATCGGCTGATGGGCAAGCGCGGACAGATCGATGATCGCCAGACGGCGGTGGGCGAGCCCGACCCCGTCCTCGATCCAGTGGCCTTCGCCATCGGGCCCGCGATGGGCGATGGCGTCGCTCATCGCCTTCAGCGCCGGCGGGGCCACCGGTGCGCGGTCGAAATGGATGAGGCCGGCAATGCCACACATTGGCGCGTCTCGCTTGTCAGGGGCACCGGGCTTCTAGCCGAAGCGCAAGCCCGGTGCAAAGGGCTCAGGCCGGAGCGTAGCCTTTGCGAACCGTCTCGATCACATAATCCTGCTCGGCCTCGCTCATGCCGTGGAACAAGGGCAGCGAGATGGAACAGTCATTGGCGAACAAGGCGTTCGGAAAATCCTGCGGCTTCAGGCCATAGGTGTCGGCGTAGAAGCTGAGCATGTGGACGGCATGGGTCGCGGGCCGCGTCGAAATTCCGGCCTTTTGAAGCGTGTCCATCCAAAGGTTGCGCGCCGCATTCACACGGGCGACCGTTTCCAGACTGATCGCTTCGGGGCGGAACAGGCACGGGTAGCTCTGATAGCCGTGCTCATAGCCTTCCGGCGTCACCGGCGTGCGCAGCCAGTCGAGATCGGCAAAGGCCTCATCAAAACGCGCGGCCAGACGCTGGCGTTCGGCGATGATTGCGCCGGCACGATCCATCTGGGCGCTGCCGAGCGCCCCCTGGATGTCGGTCATGCGCTGATTGAAACCGGCATCGACGTGATCGGCGAGCAGATAGGGCCGCGCGCCGAGATGGCGTTGCAGATCCGTCATCACCGCGCCGTGGTCGCGCAGGCGGCGGACCCTGGCGGCGAGCGCTTCATCGGCGCAGGTCACCATGCCCCCTTCGCCGGTGGTGATCGCCTTGCGCGGATGGAAGGAGAAGCAGCCGGTATCGCCAAAGGTGCCGGCATGCCGGCCGCCGATGCGTGCGCCGAAGCCGCAGGCCGCGTCCTCGACCACGGCAAGGCCGTGCGTTTTGGCCAATGCGGCGACGGCATCCATATCGGCGCAGAGGCCGAAGAGATGCACCGGGATGATCGCCTTGGTGCGGTCCGTGACAACGGCGGCAGCGGCCTTCGCATCAATGTTGAAGGTCTCAAGATCGATGTCGCAGAAGACCGGCTTTGCCCCGCAATGTTCCACGACATTGGCCGTCGAGATCCAGGTGAAAGCCGGCACGATCACCTCGTCGCCCGGCCCGATGCCAAGCGCGACCAGCGACAGGTGCAGCGCCGAGGTGCAGGACGTGACGGCGATGGAATGGGCCGCGCCGGTGAAGGCGGACCATTTTTCCTCGAACTCGCGCACCTTCGGCCCCTGGACGAGCCAGCCGGACGAGAGCGGCCCGAGGACGCTTTCGATCTCGTTTTTCTCAAGCGCCGTGCGGGCGATCGGAACGTTCAGCTTGCCGGCTTCGCTCATGCCTTTCCCCTTCAGTCCTCGAGCCCCACGGCCTTGCGGCGTGCGGCGACCTCTTCCTTGTGGGCGGAGCGCCATTCGATCAGCCGGCGCAGGCCCTCGTCGAGATCGATCTCGGCGGTGTAGCCGATTTCCGCGCTGGCCTTCTTCGGGCTGCCGATGCGGTTGCGCACCAGCGTTGCCTGGCTGCGCGGCGCATACTGGATGTCCTTGTTGCAGCCGGTGAGGTTGAGGAGCTTCTCGGCCAGTTCCTTCAGCGAGGTGCGCACGCCCGTGCCGACATTGTAGAAGCTGTCGGTGGCATCGGCCTTCATGCCGCAGACATTGGCAAGCGCGCAGTCCTCGACCGCAACGAAGTCGAAGGCTTCCGAGCCGTCGCCCATGATCGTCGGCGCATCGCCCCGGTCGATGGCGTCGAGCATCTTCATGATCACGGCGATGTAGGCGCCGTGATAATCCTGACGCGGGCCGTAGACGTTCATGTAGCGCAGGCCGACATAGTCGAGACCGTAGCGGTGGTGATAGGCGCGCAGCATCGCCTCGCCGCAGATCTTGGTCGCGCCGTAGAAATTCTTGTTGTTGAAAGGGTGCTCCTCTTCCATCGGATCGGTGACGGCATCGCCATAGACCGAGGCGGAAGAAGAATAGACAAGGCGCTTGATGCCGGTGCGCACGCAGGCGTCCATGACGTTGAAGGTGCCGCGCACATTGGTCTCGAAGGCCGAGCGCGGATATTCGTGGCACTGGAGCAGCCAGAGCGCGGCGAAATGGAACACGCCGTCCTTGCCGGCCATGGCGCCTTCCAGAATGTCGGTCTGGAGGATGTCGCCGCCAACGTCATGCACCTTGACGCGCGGATCGCGCAGCGCACCGAGAATGTTCTCGTGCCGGCCGCGGGCGAAGTTGTCATAGACCGTGATTTCGGCCACGTCGTGCCGCAGCAGCGCATCGACCGTGTGCGAACCGATGAGCCCGGCCCCGCCGATCACCATCAGTTTCTTGCCCTGAAGTTCCATCCTTCGACCCTCATTCTTGCGGGGTATCGTTCCGGGCGGCTCAGACCGCCCCGGTTTCGCGAACGGCATCGAGAACGGCCCCGATCACCGTCCCTGCCGTGTCCTGGTCCATATAGGGGTGCATCGGCAGGCTGATGACGCTGTCCGCCGCCTTGTCGCCTTCCGGAAGATGAGCGCTCTCGTCGGCGACCGCCGGCTGCCGGTTGAGCGGCAGGGGATAGTGCACCGCCGTCGGAACGCCCTTCTTCTTCAGCGCTGCGGCAACACCATCCCGGTTCTCCACACGCAGCGTATATTGCGCCCAGGCGCTGCTGCGCCCTTCGGCGACAACGGGCGTTTCCAGCCCTGCAGTGGCAAAGGCCGCCGTATAGGCATCGGCAAGACGCTGACGCGCGGCCAGTTCGTCGTCGAGCACGGCAAGCTTCGGCAACAGGATCGCCGCCTGAAGCGTATCAAGGCGCGAGTTCACCCCGACACGGATGTGGTGATAGCGCCGGTCCTGCCC
>JAGRKQ010000254.1 GCA_020442235.1 Hyphomicrobiaceae bacterium
ACGCCCATGTCGTGATCGTCGACGACGACGGCGTGCATATAGGTCGGGGTTCCGTCGGAGCGCAGGATGACGAAGTCGTCGAGGTCGGCATTGGGGAAAGAAACGGTGCCCTGCACGGCGTCCTCCACCACGGTCTCACCCTCCTGCGGCGACTTGATGCGCACCACATAGGCAAGGCCTTCGGGGGCATCGCTGGCCGGACGATCACGCCAGCGCCCGTCATAGCGCGGCGCTCGCCCTTCGGCGCGGGCGGTTTCGCGCATCTGCGTCAGTTCTTCGGCCGTTGCATAGCAGCGATAGGCCTTGCCATCGGCCAGAAGCTGCTCGGCAATCTCGCGATGCCGCTCGGCACGGGAAAACTGGTAGACGGGCTCGTCGTCCCAGTCGATGCCGAGCCAGGAAAGGCCATCGAGGATGGCCTCGATCGCTTCCGGCGTGGAGCGGGCCCGGTCTGTGTCCTCGATGCGCAGAAGCATCTTGCCGCCATGCCCGCGGGCATAAAGCCAGTTGAACAGCGCCGTGCGCGCGCCGCCGATGTGCAGGAAACCGGTCGGGGATGGCGCAAAGCGCGTGACAATCGGGCGTGCGGTGCTGGTCTGGCTGTCCGTCATGATGGACTATGCTTCCTTGGAACATCGGGCCGGCGGTGCGGCGTGAGCCTTTGTCGCGGGCAATTTCCGGGGTGTGAGCGCGGTGGATACGACGACACGTCCCTCCGGGCAAGGGAGCAGGGCCGGGCAGAGCGATGCTGCCGGATCGATTGCCCCATCAGGCCGGCGCAGACGCGGCGCCATCGGTGCGCTGAAGCGAGCCCTCCGCGCAGATCTGGACGAGGGGCGGGGCTTTGCCTTTCTCGCGGTTGCCTTCGGTGCCGGCGTTCTTTGCTATTTTGCCCTACCGAGCGAGCCCTATCCTTATGCCTTCCCGGTGCTGACGCTTGTTGCGGCAGGACTTGTCGTCAAACAGCGCGAGGGGCGCGGCTGGCTCATCGGGCTTGTCGCGCTGTTCTTTCTGGCCGGCATATCGGCCGGATCGCTGCGTGTGGTGCGGGTCGATGCGCCGATGCTCGCCGCACCGCTGGAGCGGGTCGCGGTGGAGGGGCGCCTTCTGGACATCGAAAGTGTCTCGCCAGGCCGTGTGCGGCTTCTGATCGCTCCGGAACAGATCGGGCGCCTCGATCCGGAGCGAACACCAGCGCGCATCCGTGTGACGGCGGCGCGGCGTCTTGTCGATGTTGCACCGGGGGAAAGGGTCCGGCTGCGCGCCAGCCTTCAGCCGCCGCCCGAACCGGTCGAGCCCGGCAGCTTCCATTTCGGTTTCCAGCTCTTTTTCCAGAGGATTGGCGCAACGGGATTTGCTCTTGGGCGTGTGGAGGTCACCGGGGGAACCACCCTCAGCGCTACCAGTGCCCATGGCTTTGTCGAGGCGTTGCGCCGCGGCGTCGGGGAGCGGATTTCCAGTGCTTTGGCAGGCGATGCGGGCGCCATCGCCATCGCGCTTCTTGTCGGCCGGCGCGATCTCATTTCCGACGAGGCGGAAGAGGCCCTTCGGGGAGCGGGGCTTGCGCATGTCCTCGCCATATCCGGCCTGCACATGGCGCTGATCGTGCTCAGCGTCTTCGCGGCCCTGCGAGCCATGCTGGCGCTGAGCGAAAGGGTGGCGCTCTTCTACCCGGCACGAACGATAGCGGCCATCGTCGCGCTCGCTGTCGCAGCATTCTATCTGATGCTTTCCGGAGCCAGCATCGCCACACAGCGTGCTTTCGTCATGGTGGCGTTGCTGTTGATCGGGGTGGCGCTCGGCCGCAAGGCCATCAATCTCAGGAGCGTAGCGATTGCCGCCATCGCCGTCCTTGCCCTCTCACCGGAAAGCCTGCTCGGTCCAAGCTTCCAGATGAGCTTTGCCGCTGCAACCGCCCTGATCGCAAGTTATGAGGGTATTTCTCGCCGGAACATAAAAGCGCGTCCTCAGGGCAGTGCGGCCGGCAATCTTGTCATGCGGGCGCTGTCCTGGCCGGCCGGTCTGGCCCTGACCTCCTTGATTGCCAGTCTTGCGACGGCTCCCTTCGCGGCCTTTCATTTCGACCGCTTCGGGCCACTTGCCGTCCTCGGCAATGTCCTTGCCATGCCCTTCGTCGGGACGCTGATCATGCCCAGCGGGCTTCTTGCCGTGCTGGCGATGCCTTTCGGGCTGGAGGCCTTGCCGCTCGCAATGATGGGCTGGGGGATCGATCAGGTGCTTTTCATTGCGGCCTGGGTTTCGGACCTGCCTTATGCCGAAATTCCAGTGCCGGCCATTCGGCCTGCAGCGCTTGTTCTTCTGACTGCGGGGCTCTTATGGCTCGCGCTCTGGCGGCGTAAACAGCGCTGGCTGGGCCTTGTCGTTCTGCCCGTTGCGGCTCTTTTTGCCTTTCAGCCACGTCCGGATGTGATCGTTGCGCGCGATGGCCATACGGTCGGCGTCCTTGATGGCGAAGGGTATCGGCAGATATCGGGCCTCAGGCGCGGGCGGTTCGATGCCGATCTGTGGCTGCGGCGGGACGGGGATGTGCGCGACCGGCGCCAGACCCAACTGGGTGCGGACGTTTCTTGCGACGAGGCCGCCTGTCTTCATGTCTTGCCGGCTCAGCAAGGGGGCGAGCCGGCGGTCCTGTCGCATGTCAGCGATATCAGCGCGCTGGATGAAGATTGTCGCAGCGCCGAAATTCTGGTCACGGCACTGGCGGTTCCGGCGGGTTGCACAGGCCCGCAAATCGTCATCGATGGCTCACTGCTGGAACGCAGCGGTTCCATTGCGCTCTACAGCGACGGAACCGGTGGATGGCGCATTGAGCCAACCTTCAGCCGGCGCGTGCGCCCTTGGGAAAACCCGCAGCGCGGCAGTTCCTTCGCTCAATAAAGAGCGATGCAGGAAGGAACCTTGCCGGCTTAATAACGCCGCAGCAGTGCCACAAGTCGTCCCTGCACCTTGACCCGATCGGGACCGAAAATGCGCGTTTCATAGGCCGGATTGGCCGCTTCCAGCGCAACGGAGCCACCCTTGCGACGAAGGCGCTTCAGTGTCGCTTCCTCATCGTCGACAAGGGCCACGACGATGTCACCATTGTCGGCGGAATCGGTGCGGCGGATGACGACGGTATCGCCATCGAGAATGCCGGCCTCGATCATGGAATCGCCTTTCACCTCAAGCGCGTAATGTTCGCCCTTGGTGAGAAGATCGACCGGAACCGGTACGGTGTGGCTGTGGTGCTGGATGGCCGAGATCGGCGTGCCGGCGGCAATCCGTCCCATCATCGGCACGGCAACGGAAGTGCCGGAATCAGCGGCGGGCTCGGCATCAGCGCTGGCCGGGCGTTTGCCGAGCGATCCTTCGATGACATTGGGCTCGAAACGGCGGCGCCCGACCGGGCTCATGGCGTCCGGCAGGCGGATGATTTCCAGCGCGCGCGCGCGGTTGGGAAGCCGGCGAATGAAGCCGCGTTCTTCCAGTGCCGTGATGAGGCGATGGATGCCGGATTTCGACTTGAGGTCGAGCGCATCCTTCATTTCATCGAAGGAGGGCGGCACGCCGGTTTCGCGAAGGCGTTCGTGGATGAAAATCAGCAATTCATGCTGCTTGCGCGTAAGCATCGTGGACCTCGAGCGAATCCCCAAACAAATCAGGAACAGATTACGCGTTCCCGGCTTGTTCCGCAACCGTCAAAGCTGGGAAGGATCGAAAATCAGTGTTTCGACCGGCGATCCGGCGCAGATT
>JAGRKQ010000255.1 GCA_020442235.1 Hyphomicrobiaceae bacterium
CGGCCTCGCCCATCGCGCCAAGCTGGACGACAACGCCGATCTGGCGCGCTTTGCCGCGACGCTGGAAAAGGTCTGCATCGACACGGTGGAATCGGGCTCGATGACCAAGGATCTTGCCCTTCTCGTCGGCCCCGACCAGAGCTGGCTGACGACCCAGGGGTTCCTCGCCAAGATCGACGAGAACCTGCAGAAGGCCATGGGCTGAGCCCCATCCAAGCGATTGAAAGGATAAAGGCGGGCCCATCAGCCCGCCTTTTTTTCATCTCCGGCAACCCTAGTCAAAAAATCGCGGTTTCAGGATGCCCCTTCCCCATCCGTCACAGGATGGGCGTCTGCGAGTTCGTCGGCAACGATGTCTCCGCGCGGGGTGATGTTGCTGCCCTTGAGGCGCGAGCGGGCGATCTCGCGGATGTGGGTGGCAATCTTCGGCTGCTTTTCCATCAGATGATGAAAGTCCGTCGCATCCAGCACGAGAAGCTGCGTGTCTTCCGCTGCCCGCACCGTCGCCGAGCGCTGCGCCTTGCGCATCAGGGCGATCTCGCCGAAAAACGCGCCGGTTTCCAGCAGCACCGGGCCGTCCTTGAGATCGATCTCCACCGCACCTGCGGTGATGAAATACATCGAATGCGCCGGTTCGCCCTTGGCCACAATCAGCCCGCCGGCGCGGAAGGACTGTGATTGCAGCAGCTTCATGACTTCGGCGATCTCGTTGGCCGAGAGATGCTCGAACAGCGGCGCCCGCGCCACCATGCCCCAGCGCACGACGAAATCGCGCCGGTGAACCTCCTGCGCAAAGGCCGTTGCGATGATGCCGATGGGCAGCGCGAACATGCCAAGCCCGAAGAACATCATCACCCCGCCCAGCACCTTGCCGGCCGGCGTCACCGGAACGACATCGCCATAGCCGACGGTCGTCAGGGTCGAGACCGCCCACCAGAGCGCTGCCGGAATGGAACCGAAATGCTCCGGCTGGATGTGGCGCTCCAGAAGATACATCGTCGAAGCGCCAATCAGCGCCAGCCCGACCATGACCACCAGTGCGGCGAGCAGCGCGCGCATTTCCGAACGCATCGCCAGCATCAGCGAATTGATGCCCGGCGAATAGCGCGCCAGCTTCAGGAAGCGGACGAGACGGAACAGCCTGAGAAAGCGCAAATCCGCCGCCGGCACGAACAGCCCGGCATAGGACGGCAGGATCGCCAGAAGATCGATGATGGCCGCCGGAGTGAGCATGTAGCGCACCCTGGCCAGGATCGGCCCCTTCTCGCGAAAGAGGATGTGCTCGTCCGCCACCCAGAGCCGCAGGACATACTCCAGCGTGAAGACGGCAACAGAGAGGATCTCCACCGCCAGGAACCATGGCCGCCAGACCGCATAGAGGCTGTCCACGGTTTCCAGAACGACCACGACGACATTGAGAACGATGAGCGTGATGAGGATGCGGTCGACAATGCGGCTGGCCACATCGTTCTGCGTCCCCTGCTCCAGAATCTGGAACAGGCGCTGTTTCATGCGCCCGGACGTTTTTCTCACCGTCCCCTCCTTCTCATGGCAACCCCCGAATCGTCTCGCCGATCATGGCAGGCGACAGCTCAGCTGTCCTTGCGGGCAAACCGCGCCATCAGCAACGCCCGTGCCTCGCGGGTGCGCTTCTCCACCACCTCGTCGGGAAAGCCGACGCCCCCAAGCGCCTCGCCGGCCAAGAGAAGGCCGGCCTCCAGCGTTTCGGGAATGACCTCGCTCGCCCCGAGGTCCATGAGCGTGCGCGCATGGAGGGTGTCGCGGGCGCGGGCAACGATCTTGGCGCCGGGGCAGGCCTTGCGGATCTCGCGCACCATGCGCTCGGCCACCGGAGCCGCATCGGGCGTCACCACGAAGACCGCCGCCTTGGATGCACCGATGCGGGCCAGAAGCTCCGGCCGGCTGGCATCGCCGTAAAAAAGCGGCCGGCCGAGCGCGCGTTCGGCCTTCACCCGGTCGGCATCGAGATCGAGCGCGGCATAAGGAATGTCTTCGCTTTCCAGAACCCGCGCCACGAGCCGCCCGACGCGGCCAAAGCCGCCAATGACCACCGATGGTGCAACAGCCTCATCGGCACGGGGTCCGAAACTGGCCTTGTTGCCACGCTCTTCCATGCGCCTGGCGACCGCAGCCCCGAGCCGCGAGAACAGCGGCGTCAGCGTCATCGACAGCGCTGCCAGCGTCAGGAAGACGGGCACGAAACGCGCCTCCATCACCCCCTCGCGCCCGGCCAGCGTGAAGACGACGAAGGCAAACTCGCCGGCCCCGGCAAGGAGAAACCCCGCCTCCACCCCGGCCGGTCGGCCGATGCCGCCGAGAAGGGCCGCCGGAACGAACAGCACGCCCTTGAGGATGAGAAGCAACAGAAGACCGCCGCAGATCAGGGCCCAGTTGCCAAGCACCACTTGCGGATCGATCGCCATGCCGACGGTCATGAAGAAGAGCCCCAGAAACAGCCCCTTGAACGGCTCGATGTCGCTCTCGATCTGATGCCGATAGGCCGTCTCGCCGAGAACCAGCCCGGCGAGGAAGGCGCCCAGTGCCCCGGAAAGCCCGGCTGCATGGGTCAGGACCGCCGTTCCCACCGCTGTCAGAAGCGCAATCGCCAGCATCGCCTCGCGGCTTGCACTGCGGGCGACCTGGGTAAACAGCGGCCGCAGCACCAGACGCCCGGCCATGAGAATGATGCCGACGGCGACAACGGCAAGCCCCAGCGACCGCAACACGACAAGCCAGGGTGAACCCGGCTCGTCACCGGAGAGGATACCGATCAGGATCAGGATCGGAACGACCATCAGGTCCTGAAACAGGAGCACGCCGAAGGTAAGCTGGCCTGCCGGCAAGGCGAGCTTCTTCTCGTCGATCAGGATCTGCATGACGATGGCGGTCGAGGAGAGCGCGAGCCCGAGCCCGATGACGGCCGACGGCCCCGGCCGGAAGCCGAGAAGATTCATGACCACCGCGATCGCCAGACCGGCAAGGCCCACCTGAAGCGCCCCGGCGCCCAGCACGAAGCGGCGCAGCTTCCACAGCCGCTCGACCGACAGCTCAAGCCCGATGATGAAGAGAAGGAAGAGAACGCCCAGCTCGCCCGCCGGTGCGACCCGTTCCGCGCTCGAGACCGTCAGATAGGAAAGCCAAGGATAGTCTGTCGCAAGTCGCCCGAGGGCGTGCGGCCCGACGACGACGCCGACAACCAGAAACGCCAGAACGGAGCCGATACCGAGACGCAGGAAAAGAGGCACGACGAGACCGGCAGCGGCCAGAACGATCAGTGCGTCCTTGATCCAGTCGGCGCCTTCCACTCCGTCCCCCGAACTGCCCGCAAGATCAGCCCTTGCGCAGGATCTCGCGAACGGCATCGAGAGCCGCATCGGCGCGCGCGCCATCCGGACCGCCGGCCTGCGCCATGTCCGGCCGGCCGCCGCCGCCCTTGCCGCCAACCGCCTCGGAAGCGGCCCGCACCAGAGCCACGGCATCGAAGCGACCGACAAGATCGCCCGTCACGGCAGCAACGATGGCCGCCTTGCCGTCTTCGCTGACCGCAACGAGCGCCACGACGCCCGATTCCAGCTCGCCCTTGAGACCGTCGGCAATGCCCTTGAGATCCTTCGCCGGCACCCCGTCGAGGCGCCGCGCGGCAAGCTTCACGCCGCCGATCTCTTCATGCGCGCCCGCGCCCGAAGACCCGCCGCCGCCCAGCGCCACCTGACGGCGCAGATCCGCCACCTCGCGCTCCAGCGCCCGGCGTTCATCCACAAGCGCCCGCACCCGGTCCTCGACCTGATCGGCCGGCACCTTGAGCGTTGCCGCAAGACCGCGCACACGCTGGTCCTGCCGGTCGAGATAGGCGCGCGCCGCATCGCCCGTCAACGCCTCCACGCGCCGCACCCCCGACGACACAGCGCTTTCGGACAGAACCCGGACAAGACCGATCTCGCCCGTGCGCGCCACATGGGTGCCGCCGCACAGCTCCACCGAGAAGGGCCTGCCGGCAAGATCGCCATCGATGTTGGTGCCCATCGTCACCACACGCACTTCGTCGCCATATTTTTCGCCGAACAGCGCCCGTGCCCCCGAGGCGATGGCGTCATCAACGGCCATCAGCCGCGTCTCCACCGCACCATCCTGGAGCACCATGGCGTTGGCGATGTCCTCGACGCGCGACAGGTCTTCGGCATCCACCGATTTCGGGTGGGCAAAGTCGAAACGCAGCCGGTCCGGCGACACCATCGAGCCTTTCTGCGCCACATGATCGCCAAGGGTCTGGCGCAGTGCTTCGTGCAGGAGATGCGTCGCCGAATGATTGGCCCGCGTCGACTGACGGCGGCGGTAATCCACGCTGAGTTCGACCGGATGACCGGTTTCCACCTTGCCGCTTTCCACCCGGCCAAGATGCACGATGAGCCCATCCGCCTTCTTTTGCGTATCGGTCACATGGAAGATGAGGCCTTCGGGACTGGTGATGACGCCGACATCGCCGACCTGGCCGCCCGATTCGCCATAAAATGGCGTCTGGTTGGCGATCAGCGCCCCCTCGTCACCGGCCGAGAGCGTCGTCACATCCTTGCCGTCGCGCACAAGGCCGGTCACCACGCCTTCCGCCGTCAGATCGCTGTAGCCCAGGAACTCCGTGGCCCCCAGTCTTTCGCGAAGCTGGAACCACACCGCTTCGGTCGCTGCCTCGCCCGAGCCCTTCCAGGCCGCGCGCGCTTCCTGCTTCTGCGCTTCCATTGCCGCATTGAAGCCAGCGACGTCGACCGAAAGGCCCCGCCCCTTCAGGGCATCCTGCGTCAGATCGAGCGGAAAGCCATAGGTGTCGTAAAGCCGGAAGGCCGTGCGCCCATCGAGGGTGCCGCTCTCGCCAAGATCGGCCGTTGCCTCGTCAAGAAGCCCGAGACCGCGCTCCAGTGTCTTGCGGAAGCGGCTTTCCTCCAGCTTCAGCGTTTCGGTGATAAGCGCCTGGCCTCGCACCAATTCCGGATAGGCCTGGCCCATTTCGCGCACCAGCGCCGGGACAAGGCGCCACATCAGCGGCTCGGATGCGCCCAGAAGCTGGGCATGGCGCATGGCGCGGCG
>JAGRKQ010000031.1 GCA_020442235.1 Hyphomicrobiaceae bacterium
CCCATCCAGCCCTTGATGCGCATGCCCGTGCGCCCGCAGGGCGACGGCCCGGCAAGGACGGCGGAAAGATCGCCGGTGCCGAAGCGGATCAGCGGATAGACCGGGTTGAAGACCGTGACGACGACCTCGCCCACCTCGCCGTCGGGCACCGGCTCGTCCGTGCCCGGCCGGACGATCTCGACGATCGTCTTCTCGTTGACGATGAGGCCCTCGCGCGCCGGCGATTCATAGGCGATGACGCCGAGATCGGCGGTCGCATAGGCCTGAAGCACCGACACGCCACGCGCATCATACCATTCGCGCAGCGAGGGAAAGAGCGCCCCGCCCGAAACAAGCGCCTTGGTCAGTGAAGACACATCGAGCCCGGCCGCATCGGCCGCTTCCAGAAGCGTCTTGAGGTAGTCCGGCGTGCCGATATAGCCCGCCGGTTTCAGCGCGGCCATGGCGGCGATCTGCGCATCCGTGTTGCCGACACCCGCCGGCAGCACCGCGCAGCCGAGCGCCCGCGCCCCCTCATCCAGAATGAACCCGCCGGGTGTCATGTGATAGGCGAAGGCGTTGTGCACGATGTCGCCCTTGCGGAAGCCGGCGGCATAGAGCGCACGGCCCGATTTCCACGGATCGAGCCCCGGCGCCTGCGGTTCGTAGATCGGCCCCGGCGAAACGAAGACGCGGGTGAAGGTGCCCGGCCCGCCGACAACGAAACCGCCAAAGGGCGGGGTCTCGGCCTGCGCCGCCATCAGCGCGGATTTGCGCAGCACCGGGAGCTTGGCGAGCGCATCACGATCGGTGACCGCTTCCGCATCGATGGCCTCCAGATGCGTCGCCCAGCCGGACGCATTGCCCTTGGCATGGGCAATCAGCTGCGGCACCTGCGCAAAAAGGCCCGCCTCGCGGGCATCGGGGCTCTGGGTTTCGGCGTCGTCGAGAAAATCGCTCATAGGTGCGGTGGCCCTCCCCCGGCACGGCTTGGGATCTCAGGAAAGATCGCGGCGCTGCGGCCCGTCCGCCTCAGGCGAGCCAGCGCTTGCGACGCTTGTAGTGTTTCACATTCTTGAAGGATTTGCGCCCTTCGCCGCCGACCCCGAGGTAGAATTCCTTCACGTCCTCGTTTTCGCGCAGGTCCGAGGCTGCGCCATCGAGCACGATGCGGCCCGCCTCGAGGATATAGCCATAGGTGGCGTAGCGCAGGGCGACATTCGTGTTCTGCTCGGCCAGCAGGAAGGAGACCTTCTCCTTGGCATTGAGCTCGTGCACGATCTCGAAGATTTCCTCCACGAGCTGCGGGGCAAGACCCATCGACGGCTCGTCGAGAAGGATCATGTTCGGCTTGCTCATCAGCGCGCGGCCGATGGCGACCATCTGCTGTTCGCCGCCGGACGTGTAGCCGGCCAGCGAGGAGCGGCGCACCTTCAGGCGCGGGAAATAGTGGTAGACCTTTTCAAGATCGGCGCGGATCGCCGCCGAACCGTCCTTGCGGGTGAAGGCCCCGGTGAGGAGGTTTTCCTCCACCGTCAGATGTTCAAAGCAGTGGCGGCCTTCCATCACCTGGATGCAGCCGCGGGTGACGAGTTCGGCCGGCGACAGGTCTTCCACCTGCGCATCGCGGAACAGGATCGATCCCTTGGTGACCTCGCCGCGCTCGGCCTTCAGAAGGTTCGAGATCGCTTTCAGCGTGGTCGTCTTGCCGGCTCCGTTGGCCCCGAGGAGAGCAACGATGCCCCCCTCGGGAACGGAAAGCGACACACCTTTGAGGACGAGGATGACGTGGTCGTAGATCACCTCGATGTTGTTGACGGATAGGATGGTCTTCGCATCCGTCCGGGTGGCTGCGGCCTCGCTCATCACACGTCCTCTTCAGGCTCGCTTCATGCGTTTTCTTGCGTCACGGCCTCAGTTGCAGGCGGTGGCCGTGATGCTGTTTTCGGTCCGGTAGGCTTCCGCGTCCTCGGCGATGAGGCGCGCGATCAGCTCATGATCGGGGTCGATGAAGTCGGTGACCATCGACCAGGTTCCGGTGTCGGCATCCCACTGCTGGATCGCCGCTCGGCCCGAGCCGGTGTGGTTGGCACAGGCGACCGCGATCGGATCGGCAAAGCCCTCAAGTCCCAGCTCGGCAAGACGCTCCGCCGTGATGTTGAGATGCTCGAAGCCCATGCGCATGTCGGCGCCCGTCAGGTCATCGGTCTTGCCGGTCAGTTCCATCGCCGTGCGAATGGCTTCGGAGATGATCACCGCTTCCAGAAGACCGCGGTTGTAGATGACCTCGCCGACACGCTCGCGCTCGCCAGCGCCGTTACCGGCGTCATAGACATGCGTCATGATCTCGGCAAAGACCGGGAAGTCGGTGCCCGCGGCGCTGAAGGTCGCCGAGAGATAACCGTCCGCGCCGGCGCCCGCCGGAAGAACGTCGTTCTCCGAACCCGACCACCACACGCCGATGAAGTGATCCATCGGATAGCGGATGGACGCGGCCTCCTGAATGGCGACCTGGTTCATCACGCCCCAGCCATACATCAGCACCCAGTCCGGCTGATCGCGGCGGATCTGCAGCCAGGTGGCGCGCTGTTCCTGACCGGGATGGTCGACCGGAAGCTGGACCAGCTCGAAGCCATAGGTTTCGGCGAGGGATTCCAGCGTGCGGATCGGCTCCTTGCCATAGGCAGAGTTGTGGAAGACGAGCGCGATCTTCTTGCCGGCGAGGTTTTCAAACCCGCCGACCTGCTCGGCGATGTAGTTGATCATCACCGAAGCGCCGTCCCAGTAGGTGACCGGCGGGTTGAAGACCCACGGGAAGGTCGTGCCGTCGGTCGCGGAGGTGCGGCCATATCCGAGCGTGAAGATCGGAATCTCGTCGACCGAAGCGCGCGGGATCAGCTGGTAGGTGATGCCGGTGGAACGCGGCGTCATGACGAGCGCGCCTTCCTTGTTGGCCTCGTAGCACTCGACGCCCTGCTGGGTGTTGTAGGCCGTCTCGCACTCGCGCACATCGACGCGCACGCCGTTGATGCCGCCATCGCGGGCATTCAGCATGGCAAAGTAGTCGTTGAAGCCGTTGCCCCAGGGAATGCCGCCGGCGGCATAGGGACCGGTCCGGTAGATCAGCGAGGGGATGATGAGATCCGCCTGCGCCGTGCTGGCAAGGGTCGGCAGCGCCAGGGCCGCCGTGGCCATGCCAAGCAGCAGTTTCCGAAAGTGCATGATGGTTTCCTCCCGTGTCATGCGTTGCAGTTGTCACCCCTATCCCTGGCGGTCTTGCCGCCGCGTCGGGTCAATAGGGGAATGGCCAGAGTCGAAGCTTCTCCTTGGTGAGCTGCCACAGCCGGGCGAGGCCGTGCGGCTCCACGATCAGGAAGAAGATGATGAGGACGCCCATCGTCAGGATCTCGACATGCTTGGCGGTCACCGAAAGCACACCAAGACCATCGACCATGATGGTCTTCAGAATAATCGGCAGCAGCACGAGAAAGGCCGCGCCGAGGAACGAACCAAGGATCGAGCCAAGCCCGCCAATGATCACCATGAAAAGGATGAGGAAGGAGAGCGTGATGCCGAAGGCTTCCGTCACCTCCGCCGCGCCGAGCCAGACGCCGAAGAACATCGCCCCGGCCATGCCGATATAGAAGGACGACATGGCGAAGGCCGAGAGCTTGGCCTGCAGCGGCTGCACGCCGATGAGTTCAGCGGCAATGTCCATGTCGCGGATGGCCATCCAGTTGCGCCCGAAGCGCCCACGCACGACGTTCTTGGCCGCGAGGGCCGCAACCGTCACCATCGACAGGCAGAAGAGATAGCGCGCCGCCGGCGTCGCCTCCGGGCCGCTGATGACGAAGCCGAGCGCGGTGCGCGCCGGCGCCGTGATCTGGCCGGTGGCGGAATAGTTGTAGAACCAGCCGACCTTGTTGAAGAGCCAGACGAGGAAGAACTGCGCGGCAAGCGTTGCAACGGCGAGATAGAAGCCCTTGATGCGCAGCGAGGGCACGCCGAAGATCACCCCCACAATGGCCGTCGTCGTGCCCGAAAGCAGCACGACGAGGATCATGTCCATGCCCGGAAAGGCCGCCATAAGCTTGTAGGCCGTGAACGCCCCGACCGCCATGAAGCCGCCCGTGCCGAGCGAGATCTGGCCGCAATAGCCGACGAGGATGTTCAGCCCCAGCGCCGCCATCGCATAGACGAGAAACGGCATCAAAACCGCGTTCGTCATGTAATCGGTCAGAAAGAACGGCACCACCGCGAAAGCGATGAGAAGGAAGAGCAGAACGCCCCAGCGGTCCTGGGCGATCGGGAAGATCGCCTGGTCGGCGGAGTAGCTGGTCTTGAACTGGCCGGCTTCGCGATAAAGCATCTCAGACCCTCTCGATGATCTTTTCGCCGAACAGGCCCTGCGGACGGACCAGAAGGAAGGCGAGGGCGAGGACATAGGCGAACCAGTTCTCGATCGCGCGGAAGATCGAGGGGTCGAGCCCGAAGACGAAATTCATCAGATCGCCGGTGTAGATCTCGGCCAGCTTTTCGCCGACGCCGATGATCAGGCCGCCGACGATGGCACCGGGCACCGAGGTGAAGCCGCCGAGGATGAGCACCGGAAGCGCCTTCAGCGCGATCAGCGACNNCACGCCCGACTTGGCGCCCCACATCACGCCGGCGACGAGCGCGACGATGCCGGCGACCGACCAGACAATGACCCAGATCTGCGCCAGCGAGATGCCGACCGACAGCGCCGCCTGATGATCGTCGGCGACCGCTCTCAGGGCCCGGCCGACACGTGACTTCTGGAAAAAGACCGCCAGCGAAGCGACGAGGATCGCCGCGACCGCACCGGCCACCAGTTCCAGATTCTCCACATAGAGATTGAAGCCGTCGAGCAGGAAATCGTTGGCCCCGCGCGGCAAGCCGATGTCCAGAACCTTGATGTCCGAGCCCCACAGCAGGTCGCCGACGCCTTCCAGCACATAGGAAAGGCCGATCGTTGCCATGAACAGGATGATCGGCGGCTGGTTGACGAGGTGCCGCAGCACGAACTTCTCGATCAGGATGGCGACGAGGATCATCACCGCGACCGTCGCCGCGGCGGCGATGATCCAGTGCACGCCGGTCTTTTCCATGATGCCGGCCATGGTCAGGCCGGCGAACAGCGCCATCACGCCCTGGGCGAAGTTGAAGATGCCCGACGCCTTGAAGATCAGCACGAAGCCGAGGGCGACGAGGGAATACATGACACCGGCCATCAGGCCCGAGATCACGGTTTCGATGAAGAAGGTCATCCCTGCCCCCTATTCGTGAACGAGGCCGAGATAGGCATCGATGACCCCCTGGTCGCTCTGCACCTTGTCCGGCGTGTCGTCGGCGAGCTTCCTGCCGTAGTCGAGCACGACCACCCGGTCCGAGAGATCCATCACCACCCCCATGTCGTGCTCGATCAGCGCG
>JAGRKQ010000032.1:0-5947 GCA_020442235.1 Hyphomicrobiaceae bacterium
GCACCGAGCACATGTTCTTCGATGGCGACCGCGTGCTTGCGGTGCGCGAGATGATCCTTGCCTCCGACGAGACCGGACGGCGCACGGCGCTGGCCAAGCTGCTGCCGATGCAGCGCGGCGATTTCGAGCAGCTCTTCACCATCATGCAGGGTCTGCCGGTGACGATCCGCCTGCTNNNCCGCTGCACGAGTTCCTGCCGCACACCGACAAGGACATTGCCGAAGTTGCCGCCTCGCTCGGGGTCGACAAGGCCGTTCTGGAGCGGCGCAACGCCGAACTGCACGAGTTCAACCCGATGCTCGGCCATCGTGGCTGCCGGCTTCTCGTCACCTATCCGGAAGTCGCTGAAATGCAGGCGCGGGCCATCTTCGAGGCCGCACTGAAGGTCGGCGCAGCCACGGGCGCGCCGGTGACACCGGAAATCATGGTGCCGCTGGTGGCAAGCCGGGCCGAGCTCGACTTCGTCAAGGCACGCATCGATGCCGTGGCCGAGGCGGTGATGAAGGACGCCTCGATCCAGATCGACTACACGGTCGGAACGATGATCGAGTTGCCGCGCGCGGCGCTGCGTGCCGGCGAGATCGCCGAAACGGCGGCCTTCTTCTCTTTCGGCACCAACGACCTGACGCAGACGACCTTCGGCATCAGCCGCGACGATTCGGCCGGCTTCCTCGCCCAGTATCAGGCCGCCGGCATCTTCGCCGAAGATCCCTTCGTGTCGCTCGATCAGGAGGGGGTCGGCGAACTCGTGCAACTGGCCGCCGAACGCGGGCGGGCGACGCGCAATGGCATCAAGCTCGGCATCTGCGGCGAGCATGGCGGCGATCCGGCTTCCATCGACTTCTGCGAACGTGTCGGGCTCGACTATGTGTCCTGCTCGCCCTTCCGCGTGCCGATTGCGCGGCTTGCGGCGGCGCGGGCCGCGCTGGCAGCCAGGGCCGGCTGAGGCCGTGAGCGAGGCTGCGGCCGAGCTTGAGCGGATCCGCAGCGGCGGCAAGCGGGCGGTAAGCCTTGCGCTTTCCGCCCTCGACATCAGCCCGCGCCTGCCGGCGACAAGTGCGCTGCTCGATGCCGCGCTTGCCGATCCGCATGGCAAGGTGATCGGCCTCACCGGACCGCCGGGCGTCGGCAAGTCGACGCTCACCAATGCGCTGATCGCCACCTTGCGCACGCAGGGCCGCACGGTCGGGGTGATTGCCGTCGACCCCTCCTCCAAACGCTCCGGCGGCGCGCTGCTTGGCGACCGCACGCGGCTGAAGACCGATCCGGGCGATCGCGGCCTGTTCATGCGCTCGCTCGCCGCACGCGACCGGCTGGGCGGGCTTTCGGAAACCGCGCTCGCCTCCATCGTCCTGATGCGCGCACTCTTCGATGTCGTTCTGGTGGAAACCGTCGGCATCGGCCAGAGCGAGGGCGACGTTGAGATGATCGCCGACACCATCGTGCTCTGCCTGCAACCGGCTTCCGGCGATTCCCTCCAGTTCATGAAGGCCGGCATCATGGAAGTGCCGGACATCGTCGTCGTCACCAAGGCCGATCTCGGCGCTCCGGCGCGGCGGGCGGCCGCCGATGCCGAAGGTGCGCTTGGGCTTTCCTCGACGGGCAACGCTCCGCCCGTGCATCTCGTCTCCTCCGTGACCGGCCAGGGGATCGATGCCCTGAGCGAAGCCGTGCTTCAGCATGAGGCGGGAGACGACCGGCGGAGCGGACTTGCCCGAAGGCTACTGGAAGATGCGCTGCGCACCCGCTTCGGGCGGGAAGGATTTGCCGCCCTCTCGGCAGCAATTTCCGGGCCCGTGGAAAGCCCCTTCGGCCTGATGGAAGATTTTTCGCGGCGCATCATCGCCGCCTTTCCCCGCTGAATTTCCTATTCTTTTCCGGCGTTTCGGCAGCCCGTCTCACAAAGAAACTCAAGTTCTTTCAGCAGTTAACCGTTTCTCAGGGTTAAGCGTCGATAAAGGTCGGCGAAGGGTCACTGACCCCTCATGGAAACGGGGCGGCTGTCCGCACGCGAGACAGAAAGGTTCGCGACGTGTTGCGCCGCACTCCAATGGGTTGTGCGTAGGAGTTGCGCTCGATGCGGTCTCGAAGCCTGTCTGTCAGACGCCGACGTCTCTTGCCGACGGCCGTCCCGCTTTTCCTCCTGGCGGCGTTCAGCCTGGCCCTGGTGCCGGATGAAGCCACGCCGCCACAGGTCGCCGAAGGCGGCAATTTCTCCACCCGCTGGTCGCTGACCGACGCTCCTGGCGGACAGGAAACAGCCATTCCGGCCGCGGCGATCCATGCCGCCTTCCTGCGCTCCGATCCGGGCTCGGACGATGCGGCGACGCGCCTGCGCCGTTCCTACGGACTGGCGCCGGTGCTGGTTCCGGCCGCGCATCCCTTCCGCTACGACGCGCCCGAGCAGCCGCAGCGTCTCGCCTTTGCCGGCCAGATCGGCACGCAGCCGCGCACGGTTCCCGAAACCGCCGTTGCCAGCGCCGATCCGGTAACGACGGGCTCCATTCCCGAAGAGGCCGCTCCGGAAATTCTGCCCCCGACCGAGGAAGCCGGCACCATGGTGACCGCCCTCGTCGATCCCAATTCCGGTGCAGCCACCCTTCCCGGCCAGCGCCAGATCTCGGCCTTTCTCGACGATGCCCGCCAGTTCGAGTGCCTTGCCACGGGCATCTATTTCGAGGCGCGCGGCGAACCGGTGCGCGGCCAGGTGGCCGTGGCGCAGGTCATCATGAACCGCGTCCGCCACGAGGAATTTCCCAACACCATCTGCGGCGTCGTCTACCAGAACCGGCACTGGCGCAACCGCTGCCAGTTCTCCTTCGCCTGCGACGGCATCCGCGACCGCATCCTGAGCCCGGCGGCCTGGGAAACGGCACGCAGCGTGGCCCGTCAGGTGCTGTCCGGAGAGGCGCATATCGCCTCGCTGGAACGCTCCACCCATTATCATGCGAATTATGTGCGCCCGCGCTGGGCCCGCCGCATGGTCCGCCTCGACCGCATCGGCGCGCACATCTTCTATCGCGGCCGCTACGGCGGCTGGCGCTGACATCAGCCTCCGGAACGGGTCCGGGTTGCCTCCACCCACCAGTCCGGATGCTCAAACTTCAAACGCGCCGCGAGGTCCTTCGCGGCGCTTTCTTTTTGCACAATCGCAAAACAGGTGGCGCCGGAACCGGACATGCGGGCCAGGCGCACGCCGGGCGCGGCCTGGAGCGCGCCAAGCACCGTGCCGATTTCCGGCGCAACGCTCATCGCCGGTTCGCACAGATCGTTGCGCGCACCGGCAAGCTGGCCGATACAGTCTTCATCCGGGTCAAAAGCCGCCAGCGGCGGGTTTTCCCGGCAGCGCAGGGCACGAAAGACCGGCGGGGTTTCCACCGCAACGCCCGGATTGACCAGAACCAGATCGAGTTCCGGCAAGGAGAACGGCGTCAGCACCTCACCGATGCCTTCGGCCCGCGCCGACCTCGACTTCAGGCACATCGGCCCGTCTGCGCCGATCTTCAGGGCGAGTGCAGCAAGCTCCGGCGCGTCAAGATCAATGCCGCCGAGATGCGCCAGCGCCCGCAGCATCGCTGCCCCGTTGCCCGTCCCCCCGCCAAGCCCGGAGGCAACGGGCAGATGCTTGTCGAGCGTGATGCGATAAAAGCGCCGGGCGGACGGCGCTTCGGGAAACGCCTGCCGGAACAGCGCCAGGGCGCGAAACACATGATTGTCCGCACCAGGAGGCACATCGCCGGCAAAGGGGCCGGTGCAGTCCAGACTGTCGGCTTCGGCATCGTCCAGCCTCAGCCGGTCACCGAGTTCGGTGAACGCCACCCAGCTGTCGAGACAGTGATAGCCGTCCGCACGCCGTCCGGTAACGTGCAGCGCCAGATTGACCTTGGCCGGCGCCTCGACGGTCAATCCTGATGACAAGACGGGCAAGGCGGGTGCCGATGCTTACTGTGCGACGGGCGCCGCGGGCGCGTTTTCCGGCTGGGTCTGAACCGCTTCGGGTTCCGGGCCGTCGTCGAGACCATCGCGCAGCTTGGTTTCAAGAGCGGCCCGGTCCTCGGCATCCTCGACCTGTTCCAGCGCATGGCTCCACTGGAAGCGGGCTTCCAGACGGCGCCCGACCCGCCAGTAGACATCGCCGAGATGATCCTGGATCTCGCCCTGCTGCGGCTCGATCAGGACGGCGCGTTCCAGAAGCTGGAGTGCGTCGTCGTAACGCCCGAGGCGGTAATAGACCCAGCCGAGGCTGTCGATGATGTAGCCGGAATCGGGGCGCAGTTCGACGGCGCGTTCCAGCATGCCGATGGCCCGGTCGAGGTGGATGCCCATATCGGCCCAGGTGTAGCCGAGATAGTTGAGGACATCGGGCTCTTCCGGCGACAGCTCCAGCGCCTTGAGGAAATCGGCTTCAGCGAGCGGCCACTGGCCGGTGCGCTCATAGGCGATGCCGCGCGCATAATAGAGCGGCCAGTCCTGCGGCTGATCCTGTTCGAGACTGCCGATGCCGGCCGTATAGACCGCGATGGCGCCGTGATAATCCTCGCGGATGCGCAGGATGTTGCCATAGACGGTGATGGCGTCGAGATCGGACGGGTCGGTCTCGATCAGACCGGCCATGTGCGCATCGGTCTCGTCCGGCTTTTCCAGCCGCTCATAGATGATGCCGAGGCGGATATCGACGCGGCGGCGGAAGGGCGAGGTGTCCGGCACCGGCTCATAGACGGCGGCGGCCCGCTCCAGAAGGCCGAGCGATTCATAGATCTCGCCGAGAGCGATGCGGGCGATGACGTTTTCCGGATCGAGATAAAGCGCCAGGTTGAGATAAATCGAGGCCACTTCCTCGCCGCCGTCGCGCCCGATGGCGGCACCGAGGCCGTTCAGGACGTCAGCCGCGCCGGCGGAAGGCGACAGCACCGGCGGCGCCAGCGGCTTTTCCTCGTCGAGCAGCATCAGATCGGCCAGCACCGAGGGCTGGCCGGGATTTTCCGCCAGATAGGCCTCCAGCACCGTGCGCGCTTCTTCGCGCAGGCCGACGCGGTCGAGCGCGGCGGCATAGGTCTGCACGGTGCGCAGCGAGCGAGAATCCAGCTCATAAGTGCGCGCAAACCGCTCCACCGCCGCATCGAAGCGGCCGGCGAGATAGTTCACGAGACCGGCATTGTAGCTGGTGAAGATTTCAAGCCAGGGCGGGCCTTCGGCTGCATCGAGCACGGCCAGCGCCTCGTCGGTGTTGCCGCCCGCCGCATGCGCCCAGGCAAGAAGCGGCGCCTTCAGCGCCGCGCCGAAGCTTTCGCCCCGGAAGGCCTCGAACTGACGCAGCGCCTCATTGTGCTGGCGGCCCTTCAGCGCTCGTGCACCGAGAAGCAGCCGGGCAAGATTGGCATCGCCGCCGGCAACCAGCCGCTCGGCAAGCTGAAGGGCTCCATCCATGCGCCCGTCGGCAAGCTCCAGAAGGAAGGTCGTTTGCAGGAAGACCGGCGAGTCGGGCTGAAGTTCCAGAACACGGCGGTAATATTCGGCCGCGCGCGGAATGTTGCGGTCCGCCTCGGCAAGGCGTGCGGCCAGAAACAGGCCCGAGACGCTGGCAAGCCCGTCTTCGGTCTCCTCCTCCGCCTGCGGCTCACCGCCCGTTTGCGCATTTGCCATCACCGGAGCCAGGGCAAGGCCCGCGCCAAGCGCAAGGGCCGCGAGCAACCGCGTCAAATCCGGCATGAACAAAAGCCTCCCTTTGTCGGAACCGCTGGGGCTCCGTCTTTCGCGGCAAGGATGGCTTTTTCCGGGCAGGCGAACAAGGCCGCAGGCCCGACAAGACGCGTTTTGTCCACGCCTTGCGGGCAAAGGCTCAACGGCCTCTTTCCGCAAGGGATCAAATGCTTCCCGGCTTCTTACGCGTTACATGTTCGGGTAGTTCGGCCCGCCTGCGCCTTCCGGCACCGTCCAGGTGATGTTC
>JAGRKQ010000032.1:5975-6315 GCA_020442235.1 Hyphomicrobiaceae bacterium
TGGACGCAGTTCTGCGCGTTGATCTGGTAGCGCATGTCGCCTTCTTCGCTTTCCACCCACTCATAGACGCCCGCCGGGCAATAGAGCGTGGACGGTCCCTCGAAGATGCCGAGTTCGCTGGAGCGCTGGAGCCGATCATCGGCGACCTTCAGATGCGCCGGCTGGTTTTCCTCGTGATTGGTGTTGGACAGGAACACCGAGGACAGCCGGTCGAAGGTCAGAACCCCATCCGGCTTGGGATAGGCGATCTCGGGCATTTCGAAGCCCGGCTTCAGCGTCTCGAAATCGGCCTTGCCATGGGCGAGCGTGCCGAAGAGGGAGAAGCCGAACAGGCTGTTGG
>JAGRKQ010000032.1:6399-7208 GCA_020442235.1 Hyphomicrobiaceae bacterium
AGATCCGCGCCAATGGCGCTGCCGCGCCAGGCATCCTCATAGGCTTCCAGCGTATCCTGGGCCCGGCCTTCGGCGATGGCGGCGGCGACATGATCGGCCGCCATCATCCCCGACAGCATGGCGTTATGGGAGCCCTTGATGCGGGGCACGTTGACGAAGCCGGCCGAACAGCCGATCAGCGCGCCGCCGGGGAAGGCCAGCTTCGGCACAGACTGCCAGCCGCCTTCGGTGATGGCACGCGCGCCATAGGCGACGCGCTTTGCGCCCTCGAAGACCGGCGCGATCGCCGGATGGGTCTTGAAGCGCTGAAACTCGCCGAAGGGCGACAGATGCGGGTTCTGGTAGTTGAGATGGACGACGAAGCCGACGACGACCTGATTGTCTTCCAGATGATAGAGGAAAGACCCGCCGCCGGTGCTGTTGTCGAGCGGCCAGCCGAAGGAATGCTGGACGAGGCCGGGCCTGTGATGCTCCGGCTTCACTTCCCAGAGCTCCTTGAGCCCGATGCCGTATTTTTGCGGCTCGCGCCCCTCGCCCAGCGCAAACCGGGCGATCAGCTGCTTGGCGAGCGACCCGCGCACGCCCTCGCCGATGAGCACATATTTGCCGCGAAGCTCCATGCCGCGGGTGAAGGCATCGGTCGGTTCGCCGTCCTTGCCAATGCCCATGTCGCCGGTGGCGACGCCGCACACATTGCCATCCGGGTCGTAAAGCACTTCCGATGCGGCAAAGCCGGGATAGATCTCAACGCCGAGCGCCTCGGCCTTCTCCGCCAGCCAGCGGCAGACATTGCCAAGCGAGACGATGTA
>JAGRKQ010000032.1:7280-8145 GCA_020442235.1 Hyphomicrobiaceae bacterium
ACCGGCGTCCTGAAGGGATGGCCCTCTTCCTCGCGCCAGCCAGGCAGAAGCGCATCGACACCCATCGGGTCGACCACCGCGCCGGAGAGGATGTGCGCACCGACCTCGGAGCCCTTCTCCAGAACGACGACCGCCAGTTCCGGGTCGATCTGCTTCAGGCGGATCGCCGCCGACAGCCCCGCCGGGCCGGCGCCCACGATCACCACGTCGAAATCCATGCTCTCGCGTTCGGCTAGCCGCGGATCGTCGCTCATTGTTCATCCCTCATCTTCTGGCCGGGCCGCGCGTTGCCCACAGGCTGTCCGGGCGTCCTTCAAAGCAGTGCTGCAATGCCTCGTGACACATGATTTACTGCAAGCATGACTGTGGCTGCAAAATCACCCCCGACAGAGGGCGAACTTATCGCCGCATTGCAGTGGCTGGAAGCCATGGGCGCGGACGGCTATGTCGCGGAAGAACCGGTGAACCGGTTCGGCCTGGCCGACCCACAGCCGCTCCTGCGCCCGGCCACCCGAGCCCCTAAAGTTCCGTTTACGTCAACGGAAGCTTCAAGGCAAGCGCCGATGCGCCCGTCTCCTCCGGCCGCGCGCGCCCCGCAGGACCCCGAAGAGGCCGAAGCCCGCTCGCTTGCCCGCAGCGCCGTTGCTGGCGTCACCTCGCTGGACGAGCTTGCCGCCCGGCTCGATGCCTTCGAGGGCTGCGCGCTCAGGGCGACCGCCCGGCGCACCGTCTTTTCTGACGGCAACCCGGATGGGCGGGTGATGATCGTCGGCGAAGCACCGGGACGCGACGAGGATCTTGAGGGCAGACCCTTCGTCGGGCGCTCCGGGCAGTTGCTCGACCGGATGCTGGCCGCCATCGGGCT
>JAGRKQ010000256.1 GCA_020442235.1 Hyphomicrobiaceae bacterium
TTCGAGTGATCTCAGACGTGGCTCCTGAGAAGGCGTTCGGCATCGGCGCGCGAGAGCGTGCGGGCGACATGCCCGGCAACGGCCGACAACAGCGCCGCCACCGCCATCATCGCCACCAGCGCGAAGAGCCCATGATGGATCAGCGCGCCGACGATGGCTGAGGCAAGCGCTCCGGTGCCCATCTGCAAGGCGCCGGCAAGCCCGGATGCGGCGCCGGCAAGATCCGGGCGGACCGAGACGGCGCTGGCGAGCGCGCTCGGCAGCACCAGTCCGTTTGAGAAGGCGCAGATCGACATCGGCACGAAGATCGTCAGCGGGTGGATCACGCCGGAGGCGGCAACCAGCCCCATGGCGGCAACGGCCGCGATGGCGACGAGATTGCCGGCAAGAATCATCCGGTCGGGGCCGTGGTGCTCGGCAAAGCGCCCCGAGAGGAGGTTGCCGAAGCCGTATCCGCCGGCAACGAGAGCGAAATAGAGCCCGTATTCAAACGGCGTCAGCCCCATCAGGCGCTGGGTGATGAACGGTGCGCCGCCCAGAAAGGAAAAGAAGATCGCCGCGCCCGCGGCGCCGACCAGCGCATAGCTCCAGAACAGCATCTGGCCGGCAAGATCACGGTGGCTGGCGACGAAGGCGGCCAGGGGAACGCGCTGGCCGGCACGCGGGTTTGTTTCCGGCAGCCTGAGGATCACCGCAACGAACACGGCGCTGCCGAGAACGACGATGAGATCGAAGCTCGACTGCCAGCCGAAACTGCCGTCGAGAAAGCCGCCGATGGACGGGCCGAGCATCGGCGCAATCGCCATGCCCATGGTGACATAGCCGATCATCGAGGCGGCGCGGTCGCGCCCGTAAAGATCGCGCACGATGGCGCGCGAAAGAACGATGCCTGTCGCGCCGCCAATGCCCTGAAAGGCACGCGCGGTGATGAGCGAACCGATGTCGGGCGCAAGCCGGGCGGCCAGGCTGGCCATGACGAAGAGCGTCAGCCCGCCGATCAGGACGCGGCGCCTTCCGAAGCGATCCGAGAGCGGCCCGATGAAAAGCTGCGAGACGGCGATGGCGACGAGAAAGACCGTGAGCGTCAGCTGCACCGTTGCGTCATTGGTGGAAAAATACTCCGCCAGCCCCGGCATGGACGGCACGAAGATGTTGAGCGACAGGGGCCCGACGGCGGAAGCCATCACCAGAAGCAGGATGGGCACACGCGCTTTCGCGGGATTGTCGGGGATTGAAGACATGCAGGGGTTCAGTGTCTGGGCAATAAAAAGGGCCGGGCTTTTGACCCGGCCCTAGTTCTATGGCGCTGCGCGCAAAAGTCACTGCGTCGCCGTGCAGGTCTGGCATGCGACGGCCTTGCGCGGCATGGCCGAGGGCCGCAGCAGCCGGCCGAGCCGCGCGAAAAGCGAGTTGAAGGCGCGGGCGCGGGCAAGCCGGCCCTCCATGGTCTGGTTGAACAGATCCTCGCGTGTCGTGTCGATCAGAAGCATCTTTCTCTCCATCGTTGCGGAAACGGCTGTGCAGCCCTTTTCGTGACTTCAAGATGATCGTTGCGAACGCGCTGCGCAAACGCATATATTGCTGTATTCAGATAAGGGAATTTGAATCGTTATGTCGCGCCTTCCCACCCTCAACGGCTTGCAGGCCTTCGAGGCGACCGCCCGCCACATGAGCTTTCAGAAGGCGGCGGAGGAACTCAACCTGACGCCCTCGGCACTGTCCTATCAGGTCAAGACGCTGGAGGATCAGCTGGGCGTTGCCCTGTTCGAGCGCCGCAACAGGAGCATCGTGTTCACCGATGACGGCAGCCGTCTTTACCCGGAGGTGCGTGAGGGCTTCGAGCGCCTGCGGCTCGGCCTCAGACGCCTGACGGCACCGACGCCCGACAATGTGCTCGTCGTGTCCACCGGGCCGAGCTTTGCCGCCAAGTGGCTGGCGCCGCGCCTGTTCCGCTTCATGGATCTGCATCCTGAAATCGAGGTGCGCATTTCGGCCAGCCTGAAGCTCGTGGATTTCCGGGCCGATGAGGTGGATGTGGCGGTGCGTTTCGGCCGCGGGCCCTATGAAGGGCTCGAACAGCGCCGCATCCTTGGCGAGACGGTGACGGTGCTGGCCTCGCCCGGTTTTCTTGCCGCCCACAGCATCGCGCATCCGCAGGATCTTCTGGCCCTGCCCCTGATCCACGACGAATCCATGCGTTTCGTCCCCGATGCGATCGGCTGGGTAGAGTGGTTCGCTGCGCAGGGCATA
>JAGRKQ010000257.1 GCA_020442235.1 Hyphomicrobiaceae bacterium
ATCATCAGGATGTTCTTCGGCATCACCTCTTCGGCCAGCGCCTCGTCGAGCTGCTGGCGGCGCCAGCGGTTGCGCAGCGCCACCGCGACGGCGCGCTTGGCCTCTTTCTGGCCGACGATGAACCGGTCCAGCTCGGAAACGATTTCGCGGGGGGAGAGTTCGCTCATCGGCAGGCCTGTCGTCGGTTGGTGTCGTGAAGATCGGTCAAGTGAAAATCGGTCGGAAGAAGACTGGTGAGGTGGGGCGCGCCGGCCTCATCCGCAAGGGTTGTCGGGGTTCCTACCCTTCCTGCACGCGCGGCAGGGCGAGCGCGACCGGGTCCGGCAGCAGCGACAACAGCGCCCGGCGCAGCGGATGCCAGCCGAGCGCCAGCGCCACGACCCCGGCGCCGAGGACGAGGAAGGTGAGCGCAAGCTGCGTGCCGTCCTCAAGGCCAAGACCGTTGATGGCAACCGAGATGGCTCCGCCGAGATAGAACAGCGCCGAGACCAGAAACGCCCGCCGGTCGATGAGAAGGGCAAGCAGCCCCAATCCGAGGACGAAGGCGAAGATGACGGCGATATCGAACAGGGTCTCCGGCACGGAAAGGCCCGTCAGGCCGATCAGTCCGTGAACGATCAGCGGCGCGGCGACCAGATGCAGCCAGAAGGCATTTTCCGAGCGCCGTGTGGCGCGTTCGGGATCGGAGAGATCAAAGCGCATGGCGAGCGCGAAGACGGCAACGCCCAGTGTCAGGAAAAGCGCCGGGAACGCTGCCGGGAACGCCATTGACAGATCGCCGGGCAGAACAGCCTTGAGCACGCCGCCGGCCGCGAAGGCGATGCCCCCGGCAACAAGGGCAAGCGCCACCGGAAGCCTGTAGACGGCGTAATAAAGGAGGGCGCTGGCGGCAAAGCCGGCACCGATGGCGATCTGCGGCCCGTCACTGCGCAGCGCGATGACGCCGGCCAGACTGAGGAGGCCGAGAAAGGCCCCGGAAAAGGCAAGCGAGAACCCGGTGGCAACGACGAGGCTGGCAAGCGGCATGCGCAACATGCGGGTCGCCACCTGTCCGAAACCGAACAGCGCGGCGGCAAAGGCGGCAAAGATGCCGATGTCGATCGGCTCGGCCTGCGGCTTGGAGAAGAAGGAGAGCGAATCGGAGGCAAGGATCATCAGTCCGGCGACGACGATGATGATGCCGAGCGCGAGGAACACGTCTCGAAAGCCGCGAAAGAAGGCGAACGGTTCATCGCCCGTGCGCGGCGTCGCCAGAGATCCGGCAGGCGCCGGCCCCTGGGACCAGAGGCGGTCCAGGGCCTCGGCCTGCGCGGACGAGATGATGCCGGCGGCAACGCCGGCCGCAAGCCGCGGGTCGGTATCAGACATCAAGCGCCTCCAGCACCAGCGAATGATTGGTGTAGACGCAGATGTCGCCGGCAATTTTCATGGCCTTTGTCGCGATCTCTTCGGCCGAAAGGGCGCTGTCTTCCAGGGCCCGCGCCGCTGCCAGCGCGTAATTGCCGCCTGAACCGATGGCAATCGCGCTGTGCTCGGGCTCGAGAACGTCGCCGGTTCCAGTCAGAACCAGCGTCACGTCCCTGTCGGCAACGATCATCATCGCCTCCAGCCGGCGCAGATAGCGGTCGNNTCGGTGCGCCAGTCCTTGGCCAGCTCCACCGCCGCCCGCATCAGCTGGCCGGGATATTGTTCAAGCTTGGCCTCGAGCCGCTCGAAGAGGGTGAAGGCATCGGCGGTCGCGCCGGCAAAACCGGCGATCACCGAGCCCTTGGCGAGCCGGCGCACCTTGCGGGCGTTGCCCTTGAGGATCGTCTGGCCGAGGCTGACCTGTCCGTCGCCGGCGACCACCACCTGGCCGCCCTTGCGAACCGAGACGATGGTGGTGGCGTGCCAGCCGGGAAAGTCGCCACGCTGATCGTGATCGCCGTCCTGCATCGGTTTCTCCCTTGCCTTCATGGCTCATCGAGGCCGCATGTAGGCCTTTGCGGCGCGCCCTGCAACGCTGCGGCCTTTTCGTGCCGCCCCCCTGCTGCTAAGAGGCGAAACGATCATGGCCCCGGTGGGGCGAACAGGGCCCCACGGCTTCCCTGCCGGGTCCGCCTGAGGAAGAACAAGGATGCGCAAAGCCAGCCTGTCGCGCGAAACCAGCGAAACCCGCGTTGCCGTCGAGATTGACCTCGACGGGACCGGCCGTTACGAGGTCAGCCTCAACGGGGCCGGCTTCTTCGCGCATATGCTGGAACAGCTGGCCCGCCATTCGCTCGTCGACATCAAGGTCACCGGCGCGGGCGATCTGCACATCGACCAGCACCATCTTGTCGAGGATGTCGGCATCGTGCTCGGCCGGGCGATCGCCACGGCGCTTGGCGACAAGCGCGGCATCCGCCG
>JAGRKQ010000258.1 GCA_020442235.1 Hyphomicrobiaceae bacterium
GCGGTGGTGGCGTCGTCGCCCTCGTAATACATCTCCTTGATCTTCTGCGTGTCATAGGCGGTGAGGCCGGCAAAGACCAGGACGCCGACGGCCGAGATCGCGAAGGCGAGCGCGCTCGACCCCAGGAAGATGTTGACGATCGAGGCAACGATGAGGCCGATCAGGCCCATGAACAGGAACGAGCCCATGCCGGTCAGGTCGCGCTTCGTCGTGTAGCCGTAAAGGCTGAGCGCACCGAAGGACGCCGCCGAGATGAAGAACACCCGGGTGATCGATTCAGCCGTGTAGATGAGGAAGATCGAGGACAGCGACACGCCGACAAGCGCCGCATAGACCCAGAAGGTCGCCTGCGCCGCGCCGACGCTCATCTTGTGCACGCGGAAGGACAGGAAGAACACAAGACCCAGCGGCGCCAGCATCACCACCCACTGCAGCGGGCTGCCATAGATGGCGGCACCGATGGAGGTGAGCAGAATGCCATTGTTGAACTGGGCGACGGCCTGCGAGGGATCGGTCGTGGTGGCCAGATTGGCCATGCCGAGTGCGGCGATGCCCGTCAGCGCCAGGCCGATGGCCATGTAGTTGTAGACCTTGATCATATAGGCCCGAAGGCCCTCATCGATGCTGGCGTCGGCGCGGGAGATCGTGCCGGTGCCGCGGCGAACGTCATATTCCATGGCGGTTTTCCTTCATGCTTCAGGCCGGCCGAAGCCGGTCGTGCAAAATGCATCTACGGGAATATGGCTATGCGACGCCCCCGGCTCAAGGGGGCGCAGCCCGATTCTGCCCGCATGACGGCTCTCTTCATCGAAGCGCGGTAAACGCCCACCCGGCGCGCCGCTTAAAGATTACGCAGAACCGGCGCCGCCTTCTGGCCAAGGATGCGGAAGGTGCCGGCAAGCCCCAGCCCGAGGGTGACGACGAGCGCAAGCGCCGCCGAACCGAAGGCGACGACCGGCAGGAAGGCAAAGTCGAGCCCCATCACGAAGGTGACGACGCCGAAAGCGGCCAGTGTTCCCGCAATCAGGCCGAAAACGCCGGCAAAGAGCCCCAGAAGGCCGTATTCCATCACAAAGGCGGACAGGATCACCCGCCGCCTGGCGCCGAGCGTCTTCAGGATCACCGCATCATAGACCCGCCGGCGATGCCCGGCCGCCAGCGCCCCGCCGAGCACCAGCACCGAGGCGACGAGCGCAATGGAGGCCGCACCGCGCACGGCGAGCGCCAGATCGGCAACCAGCGCATTGACCGTGTCGAGCGCCTCCTTCACCCGCACCGCCGTGACATTGGGCAGCGCATCGGTGATCGCGGAAAGAAGCGCCAGTTCCTGATCGCGCGTGCCCCCTTCCGGCAGGGTGATCGTCGCCAGGATCGAGTGCGGCGCCCCGCGGAAGGTGTTGGGCGAAAACACCATGGCGAAATTGATCTCCAGCGTGCCCCACTCCACGTCCCGGAACGAGGCGATTGTCGCGGTGATCTCGCGCCCGAGCACATTGACGGTGATCGCATCGCCGAGCGCGAGGCCGAGCTGGCGGCCTTCCTCTTCCACGAAGGAGACGAGCGGCGGGCCGTCATAGTCCTCCGGCCACCATGCGCCCTCGGTGAGGATGCGCCCTTCCGGCGGTGCCGCCGCATAGGTGATGCCCCGGTCGCCGCGCAGCACCCATTCGGCCTCCGGATGGGTCGGATAGTCGGCGGCGGCGATCCCGCGCAGCGACACGATGCGCCCGCGCAGCATCGGCACGGTCTCGATCGCGGCATCGGGCGCCGCAGCCAGTACGGCCGCGCGAAAGGTTTCAATCTCCCGCGAGGGGATGTCGAGCACGAAGAAGCTCGGTGCGACCGCCGGAAGATTGCCGGTCAGCTGCCGGCGCAGATTGCCGTCGACGAGCGCGAGCGCGACGAGCAGCGTCAACCCGAGGCCGAGCGACAGCACCACCGAAGGTGTCAGCGCGCCCGGCTTGTGGATGTTGCCGATGGCAAGCCGCAGAGCCGTGGAACCGGGGCGCGGCAGACGCCGGGCCATCGCCATCACCGCCCAGCCGACCAGCCTGAGGACGAGGAAGGAGGCCGCCGCCGCGATCACATAGGCCAAGGCGACGGTGCGCTGCTCGGCGGCCAGAACCGCAAGCCCGGCGAGCGCGGCAACGGCGATGAGCGCAAAGGCGGCATAGACGAGGCGCGGGCGGCGCGCCATGCCGCCGGCGCTGTCGCGGAAAAGCTCCGTTGCCTTGACCCCGCGCGCCGCCCCGAGCGGCCAGAGGGAAAAGGCGAGCGCGACCAGAAGCCCGTAGACGACGGCCAGAAGCAGCGCATCGGGATAGACGCCGCTCGCCAGCGGTACCGGGATGACATCGCCGAAAAGCGCCTCCACCAGTGGCGGCAGCAAGGCCCCGACGACCAGCCCGGCGGCGATGCCGACCAGCGCGATGGCCATCACCTGAAAGAACTGCATCTGGACGATGAACCCGCCCGGCGCGCCGAGCGCCTTCATCGCCGCGATGACCTTGCGCTTGCGATCCACGAAGGCGTTGACGGCATTGGCCACCCCGACGCCGCCGACGACCAGCGCGGTAAGCCCGACCAGCGTCAGGAACTGGGCAAACCGTTCGATCGCCGTTTCGAGCCGCGGGCTCGCCCGCTCGCGCGAGCGCAGGCGGAAGCCGGTGTCGGTGAAGGCCTCTTCCAGCGTCTGCAGCGCCCGTTCCAGCCCGGCCTGCGAGGCATCGTCGAGCGCAACGCGGGTGTGGCTCTGGAACAGGCTTCCCGGCTGCATCAGCCCGGTGGCCGGCACGGCGTCGGTCGACATGATCGCACGCGGACCGAAGCCGAAACCGTCCGAAAGCCGGTCCGGCTCGACCGCGATCAGGCCGGCAAGACGAAAACGCGCATCCCCGATGCGCACCGTGCCGCCGACCGCCACGCCGAGCCGGGCGGCAAGCGCCGGTTCGGCCAGAAGCCCCGGCATGCCGTCGCCATCGGCCAGCAGCGCGGCCAGATCCGCCGGGGCGGGATCGCCTTCCAGCGTCACCGCGCCGACGAGCGGATAGGCTCCGTCGACCGCCTTGATCTCGACGACGCTCTGCTCCGTGCCATCCTCGGAGCGGGCCATGGCGCGCAGCTCGATCAGCGTCGAGACCCGCCCGAGCGCTTCCAGTGCCGCACGTTCGGCTTCGCCCGGCAGACGCTGCTGCACGGCCGCATCGATGTCGCCGCCGAGAATCACCCGCCCCTCGCGCTGCAGCCCTTCGGACAATGAGCGCGCCAGACTGTTGACGCCGGCAATCGAGGCGACCCCGAGCGCTATGCAGACGAGAAAGACGAAAAACCCCGAGAACCCGCCGCGAAGCTCCCTGCGGGCAAAGGAAAAGGCCAGCCCCATGCCGGGGCGCCGTGCCGGGCGGGCGAGCGTGCCGTGCATGACGCTCACGCCCCGGAGAACGCGGGCGCGGGCGCTGCTCCGGCCTGCCCTTCCACCACGACCCCTTCCGACAGCCGCACCCGGCGATGACAGCGTTCGGCCAGCTTCGGATCATGGGTGACGAGCACCAGCGTCGTGCCGCGCGCCTCGGTGGAGGAAAACAGAAGGTCGGCGATCTGCCGCCCGGTCTCGGTGTCAAGATTGCCGGTCGGCTCGTC